>NZ_JBFUKR010000016.1:0-118869 GCF_056400745.1 Rhizobacter sp. P5_A1 | reverse complement strand
GCGCTCGGCGCGGCGCGCCTGGCGCGGCTCGCGCGCACGCGCGAGCGCGTCGCCGATGTCTGCAGCGCGCCACCGGTCGCCGACAGCTTCGCGCCGCGCGCCGCACGCACCGAAGCGCTGGCCGTGCGCCACGCGCAGTTCCAGCGGCTCTACGCGGCGCTGGTGCCGGAGATGCGGCTCAGTTCCTGAACGACCCACCCGAAAACGACAAACCCCCCTGGCCTTTCGGCCAGGGGGGCGGGTGGCTCTCGCCACCATTTGGAACTCCGGAGGAATGAGGTCCGGGGTTCCTTTAGCGCAGGGACTGCGCCGGTTGGTTTGCCTGCATGCAGGCCCCCCAAACTTAGAACACGCTCGGCCCGCATGCAAGTGCCGCGATTGATCGTGTGTCCTCTTGTCACGCCGCCGGTTTCATGATCGTTTCGAGCACGCCCCGCACGCGCTGCTCGACCGCAGCGTCCATCCGGATCGCGCGGCCCCATTCGCGGCTGGTTTCGCCGGGCCACTTGTTCGTCGCGTCCAGCCCCATCTTGCCACCCAGCCCGCTGACCGGCGACGCGAAATCGAGGTAGTCGATCGGCGTGTTCTCGGCCAGCAAGGTGTCGCGCACCGGGTCGACCCGGGTCGTGATCGCCCAGATCACTTCTTTCCAGTCGCGGATGTCGACATCGTCGTCGGTCACGACGATGAACTTGGTGTACATGAACTGGCGCAGAAAGCTCCAGATGCCGAACATGAGCCGCTTCGCGTGGCCCGGGTAGCTCTTCTTGATGCTGACGATCGCCATCCGGTAGCTGCAGCCCTCGGGCGGCAGGTAGAAGTCGACGATCTCCGGAAACTGCTTCTGCAGGATCGGCACGAAGACCTCGTTCAGCGCGACGCCCAGGATCGCCGGCTCGTCGGGCGGCTTGCCGGTGTACGTGGAGTGGTAGATCGGATCGGCGCGGTGCGTGATGCGGGCGATCTCGAACACCGGGAACCAGTCCTGCTCGTTGTAATAGCCGGTGTGGTCGCCGAACGGGCCCTCGAGCGCGTGCAGGTAGCCGCCGATCTCCTTGGTCTTCACGCCGTGTTCGCTGACGCCAACGAAGCCCGCGGCCGCGACCGGGATGTGCCCCTCGAGCACGATCTCGGCGCTGGCCGGCACCTGCAGCATCACGCCGGCATCGCCGACGTTCGAATCGGCCAGCTCGGTGCGGCTGCCGCGCAGCAGCCCGGCGAACTGGTATTCGGACAAGGTGTCGGGCACCGGCGTGACCGCGCCGAGGATCGTCGCCGGGTCGGCGCCGAGCGCGACCGCGATCGGAAACGCCCGGCCCGGCTTCGCAAGCCCAAAGTCGCGGAAGTCGAGCGCCCCGCCCCGATGCGCGAGCCAGCGCATCACGACCTGGTTCTTCGCGATCACCTGCTGGCGGTAGATGCCGAGGTTCTGGCGTGCCCGGGCGTGGGCGCCGCCCTGCGGCCCGCGCGTGATCACGAGGCCCCAGGTGATCAGCGGTCCTGCGTCTTCGGGCCAGCAGGTCTGGACCGGCAGGGTGCCGAGGTCGACGTCCGGGCCTTCGAGCACGACCTCCTGGCAGGCCGAGCGGCGCACGCTGGCGGGTTTCATGTCCCACAGCGCCTTGGCCATCCCGAGCAGCTTGCCGGCGTCTTTCAGGCCCTTCGGCGGCTCGGGTTCCTTCAGGCTGGCGAGCAGCCGGCCCACGTCGCGCAGCTCGCCGACATCGTCCGCACCCATGCCCAGCGCGACCCGGCGGGGGGTTCCGAACAGGTTTGTCAAGGCGGAAATTTTGTAACCTGCCGGATTCTGGAACCACAGCGCCGGGCCGCCGGCGCGCAGCACGAAGTCACTGATCGCTGTCATTTCGAGCCGCGCAGAGACTGGCTCTGCGACCCTTCTGAGCTCGCCCAGGCGCTCCAGGCCGCCCATAAAGTCACGGAGGTCTCGGTATTTCATACCTATTTGTAATTAGAAAGCATTTTGATAGGCTTGACCAGTTATGAAGCGGCTTGCTAGATTCCGCCACTCTTGGATCGGGAGGGATAACCCGGGCGCACCGTTGGGAGGAACGCGCCTCGAACCTCAGCCACGCCTGCCGATCGAGCCGCTGACCGCAGCGACGCGCTTTCGCGCATCCGCCGACCGTCAGCCAACAAATTATCGCCGCCCACTCGGCGGTGCGCGGGCTCATCGAGCCCGTGCCGAACCGAGCGACCCGGCGAGCGAAGGAGCGTGAAATGGCATTCAGCCAGGTATTTCAGGAGGCGCGCGACGCCACCGCGCAATCGGCCTCCGGGGTGGCGGCCGTTGGCCGTGCGCTGGGAAGGGGAGCAGCGCAATCGACTTCGGTGTTCCTGCGCGATGTCGGCCAGGGTCTGCTCGAGGTCAGCCACAACACCTTGGCGCTGCTCGGCCTGATGCTGGCCGCGGTGCTGATCTTCGCCGCCGGCCGCGCCGACATCCGCCACGAAGCCGAAGCCTGGGCTCTGGGCTGGCTGCAAGCCCGCCAGGAAGCGCGGGCCGAGCCGGCCGATGCCGACTCGCTGCTGGCCACCGCGCTCAGCGAGCCGGATGCGATCGCCCGCGCGACCGCGTCCGACCCGAAGGAGCTGAGCCGCCAGCAGGCCGCCGTTGCGAACTGGCTGTCGCGCCGCTACCGTGTCGCGCCGGAGCCGGTCAGCCGCCTGGTGCAGGAAGCCTGGAGCGTCGGCCAGAAGGCCGGGCTCGATCCGACGCTGATCCTGGCGATCATGGCCGTCGAATCGAGCTTCAACCCGTTCGCTCAGAGCGCGGTCGGCGCGCAGGGCCTGATGCAGGTGATGACCAAGATCCACAACGACAAATACGAAGCCTTCGGCGGCAACCACGCCGCGTTCGACCCGGTGACGAACCTGCGCGTCGGCGTCCAGGTGCTGAAGGAATGCATCGCGCGCGCCGGCGGGCTCGAGGCCGGCCTGCGCTTCTATGTCGGCGCCGCGAACCAGGTCGACGACGGCGGCTATGCCAGCAAGGTGCTGAGCGAGCAGAGCATGCTGCGCCAGGTCGCGAGCGGCAAGAACATCGCGCCGCAGCGCCTGATCCTGACCAACGCACCGCCCCCGCCCGCTTCGAAGCCCGAGGCCGCGGCCGACGCATCGGCCAAGACGACCGAGCCGTCGCGCCTGCCCGAACAGATCGCGCTGCTGCACTGATCGCGCTGCACGTCGGCTCCGCTACACTGGCGGTGCCGCGCGACTGGCGATGCGGCCCTCTCCAGCAGCGAGACGGGCCTGAGGTGGGTTACCACCGGGAAGCGCGGTCGGCGCCTGCCTGGGGCAGCGCCGTTCAGCCGTTCGCCTGGGCAGCCTTGGGGTCGCGTGCAGCACGCATGCGTTTCCTCCCGGGGACTTCGCTTGAAGAGGACTGCCAACCATGTTTGACCGCACCCAATCGACCATCGCCAACGTCGACCCCGAAATCTGGTCCGTGATCCAGCGCGAGAACCAGCGCCAGGAAGAACACATCGAGCTGATCGCGTCGGAAAACTACGCGTCGCCGGCCGTGATGGCCGCGCAGGGCACGCAGCTGACGAACAAGTACGCCGAGGGCTATCCCGGCAAGCGCTACTACGGCGGCTGCGAGTACGTCGACATCGTCGAGCAGCTCGCGATCGACCGGCTGAAGAAGCTGTTCGGCGCCGGCTTTGCGAACGTGCAGGCGAACTCGGGCTCGCAGGCGAACCAGTCGGTCTTCTTCGGCCTGCTGAACCCCGGCGACACGATCATGGGGATGAGCCTGGCCGAAGGCGGCCACCTGACCCACGGCATGCCGCTGAACATGAGCGGCAAGTGGTTCAAGGTCGTCAGCTATGGCCTGACCGCCGAAGAGGCGATCGACTACGACGCGATGGAGCGCCTCGCGCACGAGCACAAGCCGAAGCTGATCATCGCCGGCGCCTCCGCGTACAGCCTGCGCATCGACTTCGCGCGCTTCGCGAAGGTCGCGAAGGACGTCGGCGCATTCTTCATGGTCGACATGGCGCACTACGCCGGGCTGATCGCCGCCGGCGTCTACCCGAACCCGGTGCCGCATGCCGATGTCGTGACCTCGACGACCCACAAGAGCCTGCGCGGCCCGCGCGGCGGCATCGTGCTGATGAACGACGAGGCCATCGCGAAGAAGATCAACAGCGCGATCTTCCCCGGCATCCAGGGTGGCCCGCTGATGCACGTGATCGCCGCGAAGGCGGTGGCGTTCCAGGAGGCGCTGCAACCCGAGTTCAAGGCCTACCAGCAGCAGGTCGCGAAGAACGCGATTCAACTCGCCGACACGCTGATCGAGCGCGGCCTGCGCATCGTCAGCGGCCGCACCGAATCGCACGTGATGCTGGTCGACCTGCGGCCCAAGCACCTGACCGGCAAGGAAGCCGAGAACCTGCTCGGCGCCGCGCACATGACCTGCAACAAGAACGGCATCCCGAACGACCCGCAAAAGCCGATGGTCACGAGCGGCATCCGCCTGGGCACGCCGGCGATGACGACGCGCGGCTTCAAGGAGGAGCAGGTGCGCCAGACCGCCCACCTGATCGCCGACGTGCTCGACCACCCGAACGACGCGGCGACCACCGCCGCGGTGAAGGCCAAGGTCGCGGCGCTGACGAAGGACTTTCCGGTCTACCGGTAAGGCGCCGGGACGGGTCGCCAGCCCATGCGTTGCCCCTTCTGCTCCCACGAGGAAACCCAGGTCGTCGAGACCCGTGACTCGGACGAGGGCGACGTCGTGCGCCGGCGGCGCCGCTGCCACAGCTGCGACAAGCGCTTCACGACCTACGAGCGGCCCGAGATCGCGCTGCCGTCGGTCGTCAAGAAGGACGGCACGCGGGCCGACTTCGATCCCTCGAAGATCCGCGCGTCGATGCAGCTGGCGCTGCGCAAGCGGCCGGTCAGCGTCGAGCAGATCGACGCGGCGATGGAGCGCATCCAGGACAAGCTGCTGAACAGCGGCGCGAAGGAAGTGCCGTCGACGCGCCTGGGCGAACTCGTGATGCGCGAACTCAAGCGCATCGACAAGGTCGCCTACGTGCGCTTCGCGTCGGTCTACCGCAGCTTCGAGGATGTCGACGAGTTCCGGCAGCTGATCCGGGACATCTAGGCTTCGTCACCCCCGTTCGGGGTGACGCACGCGGGGGAGCTCGCGAGGGGGCGGCGCTGTTCCCACTTCTGCGGGGCGCGCGGCGCGCGGCAGCTTCCTAAAGTCTGTGCATCGGTCCACACCCCGGAGCACAGATGAAAACCACCGCCCTCTCGAGCTGCCAACGCGGCGTCACGCTGATCGAGGCCTGCATCGTGCTCGCCGTCACCGTGATCGTCGCGAGCACCGCGGCGCCGAGCCTGCAGAAGCTGATCGACGCGCGCCGCCTCGAAGGCGCGGCGACCCAGCTCGCGAGCGACATCCAGTTCGTCCGCACCGAGGCCGTCGCGCGCAACGAGCCGGTTCGCCTGAGCTTTCACGCGACCGCCGCCGGCAGCTGCTACGTGATCCACACCGGCGACGCCGATCAGTGCGTCTGCGCCGCGACCGGCCCCGCGCTGTGCAGCGGCGATGCACGACAGGTCAAGACCGCGACGATCGCCAGCGCCGATCGCGTCGCGCTGCAGGCGAACGTCGGCTCGCTGCTGTTCGACCCGCTGCACGGCACCAGTTCGCCGACCGGCACGCTGCGCGTGCTCGGCGCAAACGGGCGCGCGATCCATCACGTCGTCAACGTCATGGGGCGCGTGCGCTCCTGCTCGCCGCAGGCCCTCGTGCCCGGCTATCGCGCCTGCTGAATCAAAGGGACCATGCCATGAACACCACCCCAACGACCCACGCGCAGCGCGGCTTCACGCTGATCGAGCTGATGGTCACCGTCTCGATCGCGGGCATCCTGTCGAGCGTCGCGCTGCCGAGTTTCGAGGGTCAGCTGCAGAGGGTGCGGCGCACCGACGCGCTGATCGCGGCAGTGCAGGTGCAGGCCGCGCAGGAGCGCTTCCGCAGCAACAGCGCCGCCTACGGCGGCCTGGCCGAGATCGGCCTGCCGGCGGTATCGACCTCGAAGCACTACACGCTGCAGATCACCGCCAGCGATGCCGCCGGCTTCGAGCTGCTCGCGACCGCCACCGGCGCGCAAGCGCGCGACGCGGCTTGCCGCTACATGCAGCTGCGCTCGATCGGGATGAACGTGGTGCACGCGTCGGGGCCGGACGCGAACCTCGCGAATCCGACGGCCGCGAATCGCCAGTGCTGGAGCGTGTGATGCGGCATCCGCCGGCCCAGCGCGGCCTCTCGATCGTCGAGCTGCTGGTCGGCATCACGATCGCGCTGCTGATCGCCGCCGCCGGTGTGACCGTGTTCGCCGGCAACCTGCGCGAGAACCGCCAGCTGCTGCTCGAGGCGCGCCTGATGCAGGATCTGCGCACCGCCGCCGACCTCGTCTCGCGTGACCTGCGCCGCGCCGGCTACTGGGGCGCCGCCGACGACGGCGTCTGGGCCGTCGGCGCGGGCGGCGTCGCGACGAACCCCTACGCGGCGCTCGCGCCGACCGGTGCGACATCCGACGCGATCAGCTTCCGCTATTCACGCGACGCGACCGAGAACCAGGTCGTGGACAGCAACGAGCAGTTCGGCTTCCGGCTGCGCAACGGCGCGATCGAGATCCAGCTCGGCGCCGGCAACTGGCAGGCACTGACCGACGCGGGCACGCTGACGATCACCGCGTTCGACGTGACGCCGAGCGCGCAGACGTTGAGCCTCGAAAGCTTCTGCGCCACCGTCTGCCCGACGGGCAGCACCACCTGCCCGCCGCGCCAGCAGCTGCGCAGCGTCGCGCTGCTGATCACCGGCCGCCTCGTCGCCGATGCCGCGGTGACGCGCAGCGTGCGCAGCCAGGTGCGGCTGCGCAACGACACCGTCACCGGCGCCTGCGCGGCCTGAGGAGAACCGCATGCACGACGTCAAGACCCGTCCCGTTGCCGCCCATCGCCAGCGCGGCGCGGCGGCCCTCGTCGTCGCGCTGACCCTGCTGTTCGCGATGGCGCTGGTCGTCGCGTTCGCGAACCGCAACCTCGTGTTCGAGCAGCGCAGTTCGGCGAACCAGTACCGCTCGACGCAGGCCTTCGAGGCCGCCGAGGCCGGCGCCGAATGGGCACTCGCGCAGCTCAACACCAATCAGCGCATCGGCCCCGACTGCCGGCCCAGCGCCGATCCGGCAGCGACCTCGTTCCGCAGCCGCTATCTGGACATGGCGCGCCCATCCGGGACATTGACGCCGAGGACCTGGGACGACGGCGGCGCGGCCGTCGCGCTGCAGGCGAGTTGCGTGCGCGTGAACGAGGGCTGGGCCTGCAGCTGCCCGTCCAACGGGCTGCCGAGCCTGCCGACGCCGGCAGGCGCCGCGCCAGCGCCGGCGTTCTCGGTGCGCCTCACGCCGACGAGCAAGCCCGGCGTCGTGCACGTCGTCGCGAACGGCTGCACGAGCCTGGCCGGCGCCTGCCTCGCCGGGTCGACCGGCCGGCCCGATGCGAGCGCGACGATCGAACTCACGCTCGCGTTGCTGCCGGGCCTGCGCACGGCGCCGGTCGCGAGCGTCACGGCACGCGGCGGCTTCGAGGTCGGCAGTGCCGCGATCCGGCTGCACAACAGCGATCCCGCGACGGGCATCGCGGTCGATGCCGGCGGCGCGATCAACGCCCCGCTGGCGCGCCTGACGCCGCCGGCCGGCGCGCCGAAGACCGGCCTGCTGGTCGGCGACGACGCAGCCCTGGCCGCACTCGCGCCCGATCGCTTCTTCGCGTCGTACTTCGGCATCGACAAGGCCGCGTGGCAGCGCCAGCCGGCGGCGACCCGCGTGCGCTGCACGACCGACTGCGCGGCCGTGATCGGCGCCGCGATCGCCGACGCTGCCGACGGCGCGCTGATCCATGTCGACGGCGATCTCGCACTCGCCGGCCCGCTGGCGCTGGGGTCGGCGCAGCGCCCGGTGGCGATCGTCGTCAGCGGCGCGGCGCGGCTCGACGGCGCGATCACGCTGACCGGCGCGCTGTATGCCGCTGCGCTGGTCTGGGACCACGCCGACAGCGCCGGCATGCTGCGCGGCGCGCTGGTCTCCGAGGCTGGCTACCAGGGCAACGGCGCGCCCGAGCTGGTCTACGACCGTGCCGTGCTCGAGGCACTGCAAACGACCACCGGCAGCTTCGCTCGCGTCAACGGCAGCTGGCGCGACTTCTAGGAGCCCGACGATGCGCGCATCCCCTGTCCAAGGCCCGCGCCGCCAATGCGGCACGACGTTGCTCGAGGCCTTGATCGCGTTCCTCGTGCTCTCGCTCGGCATGCTCGCGATCGGGCGGGCGCAGACAGGGCTTCGACTCAACGCCGAGGTCGCGCGGCAGCGTTCCGAGGCGGTGCGGCTGGCGCAGCAAGACATCGAGTCGCTGCGCGCTTTCGCGGTGCTGGCATCGGCGCCGGGCACGCCCTCGTTCGACGCGATCGCGAGCGCGTCGCGCAGCGTGGGCGCGACGAACACGAGCTACCTCGTCGCGCGCCAGATCGACACCGCGAGCATGCCGGCCGCAAAGAACCTGCGCGTCGCGGTCGGCTGGACCGACCACAGCGGCGCGGCGCGGCAGGTCGAACTCGCCTCGGTGATCGCCGGCACCGCGCCGGCCTTCAGCGGCGCGCTCGGGCTGGCGCACCGCAGCGCGCTCGCGAACGGCGTGTCCGGCCGCTCGGTGCGCGTGCCCGTCGGCGCGCAGAGCCTGGGCAACGGCAGCAGCGCGTTCAAGCCGGTCGCGAACGGCACGCTCGCCTTCGTGTTCGACAACCTCAGCGGCCGGCTGACCGGGCGCTGCGACAGCGTCGCCGCGACGACCGCGACGCGCGATCTGACGCTGCCCACGCTCGGCCCCTGCGATGCACATGTCGGCCAGCTGCTCAGCGGCGTCGTGCGCTTCAGCTCGGCGGCGGCGCCCGATGCGGCGCAGGCGAACGACGCGCCGCTCGGCCTGTCGATCGCGCTCGCGCTGAACGGCGGGCCGTATCTGTTGACGCCGGTCTGCGGCGCCGAGCCGGTCACGACGCCGGACGGCGAGCGCTTCGTCGCCTACCACTGCGCGGTGTATCCGGCGGCGAGCGGCCGCTGGTCGGGCCGCGCGACGCTGGTGCCGGCCGGCTGGACGATCGGCACCGGCGCCGCCGATCGGCGCGTCTGCCGCTACAGCGCCGACCTCGACGGCAACGGCGCGATCGATGCGAACATCGAGCACCCCGCGAGCTATGTCGGGGTCGACGCCGGCCTGGCGAACCAGAATTTTCTCGTGGTCAACGGCGACGCGGCCTGCCCGGCCGGCCACGCGGTTCCGCTGCCGGGCAACAATGGCGTCGTCCTTGTCGACCTGAGCACGGTGCAGCACCAACCATGAGCGACTCCTATCCGACACCGATGCACGAGGCGCTGGCGCTCGCGCACGGCGCGATCGGCCTGTCCGACCCGAACCCGCGCGTCGGCTGCGTGATCGTCGCGGCCGACGGCCGCGTGATCGGCCGCGGCCAGACCCAGCAGGCCGGCGGCGCGCATGCCGAGGTGATGGCCTTGCGCGACCTGCTCGCGCGTGGCGAGAGCGCGCGCGGCGCGACCGCCTGGGTCACGCTCGAACCGTGCTCGCACTTCGGCCGCACGCCGCCCTGCTGCGATGCGTTGATCGACGCCGGCATCGCGCGCGTTGCGATCGCATCGGAGGACCCCAACCCGCTCGTCGCCGGCGCCGGCGCGGCGCGGTTGCGCGCCGCCGGGATCGAGGTCATCGACGGCGGGCTCGCCGACGAGGCGCGCGAACTGAACATCGGCTTCTTCTCGCGCATGCAACGCGGCCGGCCGTGGCTGCGCCTGAAGGCAGCGATCTCGCTGGACGGCCGCACCGCGCTGAACAACGGCGTCAGCCAGTGGATCACCGGCCCGGCCGCGCGCGCCGACGGGCACGCGTTCCGCAAGCGCGCCGGCGCGGTGCTGACCGGCGTCGGCACCGTGCTCGAAGACGACCCGCGGCTCGACGTGCGCCTCGTCGAAACCGCGCTGCAGCCGCTGCGCGTGATCGTCGATTCGCGGCTCGACACGCCAGCGGCCGCGCGCATCCTCGATGCACCCGGCCAGGTGCTGATCTACGCCGCCGCGCCCGAGGCCGCGCGCCGCGCCGCGCTCGAGGCGCGCGGGGCGCAGATCGCACTCGTCCCGGGCGCCGCGGGCAAGGTCGATCTGCCCGCGATGCTGGCCGACCTCGCGGCGCGCGGCATCAACGAGCTGCACGTCGAGGCCGGCCACAAGCTGAACGGTTCGTTCGTTCGCGAAGGCCTGGTCGACGAGTTCCTGATCTACGTCGCACCGAAGCTGCTCGGCCTCGGCCGCGAGCTCGCCGCGTTCGGGCCGCTGGAGCAGCTGCAGGACAGCCTCGCGCTGCGCTTCGTCAGCGTGACGCCGATCGGCGACGACCTGCGCATCCTGGCCCGCGCTGCGACAATGGGTCGATGAAGCCCCCACGCTCACTTCGTTCACGGCCCCCCGAGGGGGCGTCAGCGCCCTTCGGGCGGCCGGGCGGGCGCTGATGTTCACCGGCATCATCAGCGCCCTCGGCCGCATCACCGAATCCCGCTCGCTCGGCAGCGATCCTTCGCACGGCCGGCAGTTGGCGATCGAGGCCCCGCGCGGCTACCTCGACGACGTGCAGCTCGGCGACAGCATCGCGCTGAACGGCGCCTGCATGACCGTCACGAGCCTCGATGCGGATGCGGGCCGCTTCACGATCGACATCTCCGCCGAGAGCCTCGACAAGACCTCGGGCCTGGCCGAGCCCGGCCCGGTCAACCTTGAGAAGGCGATGCGCGCGAACGATCGGCTCGGCGGCCACATGGTCAGCGGCCATGTCGACGGCATCGGCACGGTCACGCACTTCGCCCCAGTCGGCGAGTCATGGGAGCTGCGCATCGCGACGCCGCCCGAGCTCGCGCGCTTCATCGCCTACAAGGGCTCGATCACCGTCAACGGCGTCAGCCTGACCGTGAACCGCGTGATCGATTCGCCCGGGCACTGCGAACTCAGCATCAACCTGATCCCGCACACGCTCGAGAACACGACGCTCGGCACCTTGCGGCAAGGCCGGCGCGTCAACCTCGAGATCGACCTGATCGCACGGTATGTCGAACGGATGCTGACGGCGCCGAAGCTCGGCTGAGGCCGAGTCCGGCGTCTCGGGGCAAACCCGCAGCGCCACCTACAATTCGACGGATGGCCATTTCCCCGATTCCCGAGCTGGTTGCCGAGCTGGCAGCCGGCCGCATGATCATCCTCGTCGACGAGGAAGACCGCGAGAACGAAGGCGATCTGGTGATCGCCGCCGACCACGTCACGCCCGAGGCGATCAACTTCATGGCGCGCTTCGGCCGCGGCCTGATCTGCCTGACCCTCACGCCCGAGCGCTGCGACCGGCTGCATCTGCAGTCGATGACCGCGCGCAACGGCACGCGGCACGGTACCGCGTTCACCGTTTCGATCGAGGCCGCGACCGGCGTCGACACCGGCATCTCGGCCGCCGACCGCGCGCGCACCGTGCAGGCTGCGGTCGCGCGCGACGCGAAGGCGAGCGACCTGGTGCAGCCCGGCCACATCTTCCCGCTGCGCGCGCAGGAAGGCGGCGTGCTGATGCGCGCCGGGCACACCGAAGCCGGCTGCGATCTGGCCGGCATGGCCGGCCTGACGCCGGCCGCGGTGATCTGCGAGGTCATGAAGGACGACGGCACGATGGCGCGCCTGCCCGACCTGATCGCGTTCGGCAGAGAGCACGGCCTGAAGATCGGCACGATCGCCGCGCTGATCGAGCACCGCAGCCGCCATGAGACGCTGATCGAGCGTGTCGGGCAGCGCCCGCTGCTGACCGCGCAGGGCGAGTTCGACTGCAGCGCGTACCGCGATCGCACCGGCGGCCTGCACCTCGCGCTGACCAAGGGCCGCTGGAGCGCGGCCGACGAGGTGCTGGTGCGCGTGCATGAGCCGCTTTCGGTGATGGACCTGCTCGATGTCGGCGGCCCGTGCCAGCACTCGTGGCCGCTGCCGAGGGCGCTGGCCGTGCTGCAGCAGAGCCCGCGCAGCGCGGCGCTGCTGCTGAACTGCGGCGAAGACGTGGCCGCGCTGGTGCCGCACGTGCTGCCGCCGACGAACGGCGACGCCCGCCAGGCCGGCCAGATGGACCTGCGCACCTACGGCATCGGCGCGCAGATCCTGCGCGAGCTCGGCATCGCGAAGATGAAGCTGCTCGGCAGCCCGCGTCGCATGCCGAGCATGACCGGCTACGGCCTCGAAGTGACCGGTTTTCTCGCCGCAGAACAACAACAATGAAAACGCAAAGGATTCCCCATGCAAGACGCTGACAAGGGCCAGGCGACGAGCGGCGGCCTGCAGGCGCAGATCGACGGGCGCGATCTGCGCATCGGCATCGTGCAGGCACGCTTCAACGCCGCGATCACCGACCAGCTCGCCGCGCAATGCCTGGCCGAGCTGCAGGTGCTGGGCGTCGCCACGAAGTACATCAAGCACGTCACGGTGCCCGGCGCGCTCGAGGTGGCGATCGCGCTGCATGCGCTGGCCGAGAGCGAGGACTACGACGCGCTGATCGCGATCGGCTGCGTGATCCGCGGCGAAACCTACCACTTCGAGCTCGTCGCGAACGAGAGCGGCGCCGCGGTCACGCGCGTCGCGCTCGACCACGAGATCCCGATCGCGAACGCGATCCTGACGGTCGAGAACGAAGCGCAGGCCTGGGCACGTGCCGACGAAAAAGGGCGCGATGCCGCCCGCGTGGCCGTCGAGATGGCCAACCTGATGGAAGACCTGTCGTGACCGATCCCGTGATGCCGAACAGCCCCTCGGCGGCCCCGCCGCCCGCTGCGGCGAAGAAAAAGAAAACCGGCGCTCCGCACGCGAAGCCGAAGTCGGCACGCCGCCGCGCGCGCGAGGTCGCGCTGCAGGGCCTGTACGAATGGCTGGTCTCGGGCGCCGAGGCAAGCGCGATCGACGCCCACATGCACGAGCAGGAAGACTTCGGCAAGTGCGACACCGCGCACTTCGATGCACTGCTGCACGGCTGCATCGAAGAGGCCGTGACGATCGATGCGGTGCTCGCGCGCCATGTCGACCGCAAGACCACGCAGCTCTCGCCGATCGAACACGGCGTGCTGATGATCGGCGTCTACGAGCTGACGCACTGCATCGAGATCCCGTACAAGGTCGCGATCAACGAGGCGGTCGAACTCGCGAAGAGCTTCGGCGGCACCGACGGGCACAAGTACGTCAACGGCGTGCTCGACAAGGCCGCCGCCGACCTGCGGCCGATCGAGGTCGAGGCGGTGCGCGCAGCGCGCCGGTAGGCCAATGCGGCTCGCGAGCCGGCTCGACCACATCGAGCCCTTCTACGTGATGGAGTGCGCGAAGGTCGCGGCCGAGTTGGCGCGCAGCCCCGAGTGCGACGCGCGCCTGGGTGGTTCGCCGATGATCTTCCTGAACATCGGCGAGCCGGATTTCACCGCGCCGCCGCTGGTGCAGCAGGCCGCCGAACGTGCGCTGCGCGGCGGCCGCACGCAATACACCGACGCGACCGGCCTGCCGGCACTGCGCGAGTGCATCAGCGCGTGGTACGCGACGCGCTTCGGCCTGTCGATCGCGCCGCAGCGCATCGTCGTCACGGCCGGGGCGTCGGCCGCGTTGCAGCTCGCCTGCCTCGCGCTCGTCGATCGCGACGACGAGGTGCTGCTGCCCGACCCGAGCTACCCGTGCAACCGCCATTTCGTCGCCGCAGCCGAAGGCGTGCCGGTGCTACTGCCGGCCTCGAGCGATGCGCGCTACCAGCTCAGCGCCGCGAGCGTGACCGCGGCCTGGTCGGCGCGCACGCGCGGTGTGCTGCTGGCCTCGCCGTCGAACCCGACCGGCACCTCGATCGATCCCGACGAGATGGGCCGCATCGTCGCGGCCGTGCGCGCCCGCGACGGCTTCACGCTCGTCGACGAGATCTACCTCGGCCTCAGCTTCGACGCGCGCTATGGGCACAGCGCGCTGGCCCACGGCATCGATGACAACGACAGCGTGATCTCGATCAACAGCTTCTCGAAGTACTTCTCGATGACCGGCTGGCGCCTGGGCTGGCTGGTCGTGCCGGAAGACCTGGTGCCTGCGGTCGAAAAGCTCGCGCAGAACCTCTACATCTGCCCGTCGAGCGTCGCGCAGCACGCCGCCCTCGCCTGCTTCGAGCCCGAATCGATCGCCGAGTACGAGCGCCGCCGCGACGAGTTCCGCGCACGCCGCGACTTCCTCGTGCCGGCGCTGAACACGCTCGGCCTGACCGTGCCGGTGATGCCCGACGGCGCGTTCTACGCCTGGGCCGATTGCTCGGCGCACAGCCCGAGCAGCTGGGACTTCTGCTTCGACCTGATGCGCCGCGCGCACGTGGCGATCACGCCGGGCCGCGACTTCGGCCACCACGGCAGCGAGCGCTTCATGCGCCTGTCGTATGCGAGCTCGATGGCGCAGCTGCACGAGGCCGTCGACCGGCTGCGCCGCGCGCTGTAGCGGCCGGATCGAGCGGCAGGTGTCGCATCCGCCTTGAAAACTCGCATCGCAAACCGGCCCAATGGTTAGCGTGTGTGACGTAGCGGGCGATGCCGGCGCTTTTCGAGGCTTTGTGCACAAGTCGCTCGGCTAAGCTGCCGCGGTGACCTCGTTCGTCCCCCCTCCTCCCGTGCCTGCTCCGAAGGATTCGGAACCGGCGCCGACCTTGCCGCCCAGCCTGCCGGCCGACATGGCGACGTGGGACGAAACCGACCTGCACGCGCTGCACGGACCGGCCGCGACCTTCGCCGACCCGCCCGCCGGCCACAACCCGGGCGACGGCCCGAGCCCGACGATCGGCCACATCGGCCGCTACGCGCTGAAGCACCAGCTCGGCGAAGGCGGCATCGGCACCGTGTTCGCCGCGCACGACCCGCTGCTGTCGCGGCTGATCGCGGTGAAGACGCTGCATGTCGAGGTCGACGAGAGCGAGCGCGAGTCGTTCAACGCGCTGTTCCTGAACGAGGCCCGTGCCGCCGGCGGACTGAACCACCCGCACATCGTCACGGTGTTCGATGCCGGCATCAGCGACGACCGCGCCTACATCGCTATGGAGCTGCTGAAAGGCCGCGACCTGCGCCAGCTGCGCCAGGAAGGCTGGCGCGCGACGCCGGCGCAGGCCGCGCTGATCGTGCGCCGCGTCGCCGATGCGCTGGGCTACGCACACAGCAAGGGCGTCGTGCACCGCGACGTCAAGCCGGCCAACATCTTCATGATCGGCCGCACCCAACCCAAGGTGCTGGACTTCGGCATCGCGCGCATCGCGCACCAGCACGACGCGCACAGCCAGACCGGCGAGATCGCGGCCGGCTCGCCGTACTACATGGCGCCCGAGCAGGCGCGCCACGAACCGACCGATCGCCGCGCCGACGTGTTCTCGCTCGGTGTCGTGCTCTACGAGCTGCTGACCGACCTGAAACCGTTCCGCGGCAACACGCTGGACGAGATCACGGCCGCGGTGCTGAAGCACGACCCGCCGTCGGCCCACGTCGTCGACCCGAACGTGCCCGAGGCGCTGGCGCAGATCACCGCGAAGGCGCTCGCGAAGAACCCGGAATACCGCTATCGCTCGGCGCGCGCGTTCGCACGCGAGCTGCGGCATTGGCTCGACGAGAACACGGTCTCGCTCGAGGGCGACGTGCAGATCGGCGTCGCGCGCAGGCTGAAGCCGCTGCGGTTGGCTCTCGCGGCCATCGGTGCGCTCGGGGTCGGCGCACTCGCGTGGGCGGCGCTGGATTCGTATCGCGCCACGGCGCCGGTTCCCGAGCTCGCGGTCGCGAGTGCGCCGGGGCCGGCGCCGGCCCCGGCCGCTGCCGCATCGGTCGCTGCGCCCGTCGCGGCGCCTGCGCCGGTCGAAGCGCTTGTCGCCACGGCACCGGTCGTCGACGCGCAGGTCGTCGCGGCCGCCGCATCGAGCCCGATCACCGGCGCGGAGCCTTCGGCAGCGAAGGCGCCGAAGGCCGCATCCGTCGTGAAGGAAGCGAAGGAGACGCCGAAGGAAAAGCGTGCCCGCGAGCGCGATGCCCGCGTCGCCGCGGCGACCGCCGTCGCAGCCGCCACCGGCGTCGTGCGCATCGCGATCAGCCCCTGGGGCGAGGTCGAGGTCGATGGCCGGTCCGCCGGCACCTCGCCGCCGGTGACCGAGCTGAGCCTGCCGCCCGGCCGGCACCTGATCGTCGTGCGCAACGCCGACCTGCCCGCCTACAGCACGAGCGTCAACGTGACCGCTGACCAGCCCGTCACCGTCAAGCACAAGTTCTGACCATGCAGATTCGCCAGCACCTCGTCGCCGTGCCGCTCGCGTTCGCGCTCGCGATCGGCCTGTCCGGCTGCGCGCTACCGACCGCGCCGGTCGGGTTGATGGACATCGCCGAGCGCCCGGCCGAGAAGGCGCTGCTCGGCGGCATGCGGGCCTACGACGACGCGCAATACGCGCAGGCCGAGAGGCTGCTGACGCAGGCGCTGCAGATCGGCCTCGCGGCGCCGCGCGATCGCGCCGCCGCGCACAAGCACCTCGCGTTCATCTACTGCACCAGCGCACGCGTGCCGGCCTGCGAGGCCGAGTTCCGCGCGGCGCGCGGCGACGACCCGGCGTTCGCGCTGAGCAAGGCCGAGGCCGGGCATCCGCAATGGGGGCCGGTCTGGCAAAAAGTGAGGCAATAGCCGGTGCGGCAATAATCGCGGTCGATGCAAGAGAACGATCCACGGCCCTATCGATTTGAACTGCGCGTCTACTGGGAAGACACCGACGCCGGCGGCGTCGTCTTCTACGCCAACTACCTGAAGTTCTTCGAGCGCGCGCGCACCGAGTGGCTGCGCTCGCTCGGCCACCAGCAGGAGCGCATGCGCACCGAGACCGGCAGGGTCTTCATCGTCACCGACACGGCCGTGCGCTACCTTCGGCCGGCGCGGCTCGACGACCTGCTCGCGGTCACGGTCGACGTGAAGCAGGCGGGCCGTGCCCAGATGACGATCGCGCAGCAGGCCTGGCGCGTGGCGCCGCAGGGCGATGACGCGTTGCTCGCCGAAGGCACGATCCGCATCGGCTGCGTCGACGCCGGAACTTTCAGGCCGCAGCGCATTCCGAATTCGGTCGTCGAATCTCTCTCCTCACCTCTCACACAAAGCCGCACCGGATGAATCAGGACTTCTCGATCTTCACACTCGTCACGCAAGCGAGCTTCGTCGTCCAGCTCGTGATGGCCGGGCTGATGATCGCCTCGCTCGCGAGCTGGACCGTGATCTTCGGCAAGCTGTTCGGCCTCAAGCGGATCCGCAGCGCGAACGAAGTGTTCGAGCGCGAATTCTGGGCTGGCCGGAACATCAACGAGCTGTACGCCGACGCCCTGGCGCGCGTCGACGGCTCGCCGATGGAGCGCATCTTCGCGTCCGGAATGCGCGAGTTCATCAAGCTGCGCGAACGCCGCGTCAACGAGGCCGCGGCGCTGCTCGACGGCGCGCGCCGCGCGATGCGTGCGAGCTTCCAGCGCGAGCTCGACGCGATCGAGGCGCACCTGTCGTTTCTCGCGACGGTCGGTTCGGTCTCGCCGTACGTCGGCCTGTTCGGCACGGTCTGGGGCATCATGCATGCGTTCGTCGGCCTCTCCAACATGACGCAGGTGACGCTCGCGACCGTCGCCCCCGGCATCGCCGAGGCACTGGTCGCGACCGCGATCGGCCTGTTCGCCGCGATCCCCGCGGTGATCGCCTACAACCGCTTCGCGCGCGACATCGACCGCACCGCGATCCAGCTCGAGACCTTCATCGAAGAGTTCTCGAACATCCTGCAGCGCAACGCCGGCGCACCGGCCGGTGCGCCTCACTGAGCACCCACGCCATGCCCGCCGTCAGTCACCGCGGCAGCGGCTCGCGCCGCCGCACGATCAACGAGATCAACATGGTGCCGTTCATCGACGTGATGCTCGTGCTGCTGATCATCTTCATGGTCACCGCACCGCTGATCACGACCGGCGTCGTCGACCTGCCGAGCGTCGGCAAGAGCTCGAAGCGGCCGGACCACGTCGTCGAGCTCGTCGTCGGCAGCGATGACAAGGTCAAGCTGCGCGTCGACGCCAAGGACGGCGCGCCGATCGCGCTGCGCGATGTCGCCGCGAAGGTCAAGGATCTGCAGGGCGGAGACGCGAACACGCCGGTCGTGATCTCGGCCGATCGCGCGGTCAAGTACGAGACCGTCGTGAAGGTGATGGACTCGCTGCAACGCGCCGGGGTGCAGCGCGTCGGGCTGTCGGTGAAGAACGGCCCGGGCTGAAGAGAAGAGGCACGACGATGGACTTCGCGACATCGACCACCGCCCCGGGCCGCGACCCGTTCATGCCGCGGCCGCCGAGGGTGCGCGGCCGCGCGATCACGCTGGCCGTGCTGGCGCACGTGCTGCTGATCCTCGCGATCGCGTTCGGCGTCAACTGGCACGCCAACGAGCCGGCCACGGTCGCGGCCGAGCTGTGGTCGGCAACGCCGCAGGCGGCCGCGCCGCGCGCGGTCGAACCCCCGCCGACGCCGGCGCCCGAGGTCAAGCAGCCCGAACCGGTGGTCAAGCCCGTGCCCACGCCGCCCGCGCCGACACCCGCGCTGCCCGATCCGCAGATCGCGATCGAGAAGGCGAAGCGCGAAGAAGCGAAACGCGTCGCCGCCGAGCAGGAGCAACAGCAACAGAAGAAGCTGAAGCGCGAACAGGCCGAGCGCGAGAAGGAGGCGCTCGCGCAGCAGAAAGAGAAGGAAAAGGAGAAGGCCGACCGGCTGAAAGCCGAGCAGGCGAAGGCCGAGAAGGCCGAAGCCGCTCGCCTCGCGGCGGTGCGCGACGCGAACCTGAAGCGCATGGCCGGCCTGGCCGGCGCCACCGGGGCCGAGACCGACACCGGCACCGCGCTGCGCAGCAGCGCGCCGTCGGACGCCTACGGCGGCCGCATCGCCGCGCGCATCAAGCCCAACATCGTGTTCACCGAGCCGATCGATGGCAACCCGCGCGCGGTGGTCGAACTGCGCCTCGCGCCCGACGGCGGCATCGCCTCGAAGCGCCTGGTGCAGACCAGCGGCGTCAAGTCGTGGGACGACGCGGTGCTGCGCGCGATCGAACGGACCGAGACCTTCCCGCTCGACAACGGCCGCGTGCCACCACCGATCACGATCGGCTTCAGGCCACGCGACTGACGCACGGCGCGCCGCGGCCGATCAGTCGTTCGACGCGGCCACGCCCATCAACCAGGATTCGCGCAGCGCGGTCGCGAGCCACGCGGCGAAGTCGAAGCCTGCGCCGGCGCGCGCCAGTGCGTCGGCCAGGTTCAGGCCGTCGAGCAGGTCCTGCGTCCACGCCGCGCGGCCCGGGTCGATCGCCTGCGCGACCGCACGCCAGCCCCGGCGCGTGACCAGGACATGCTCGCCGCGCCCTGCCGCGATGGCCTCGCGCACGGCCTCGAACGCGCGCTCGGCGGCGTCGCCTTCGAGCTGGTGCGCGCGGTGGATCGTCGCGATCGGCCACCTCGAGCTCAGCAGCGCGGTGCCGGGCATCAGCCGCAGGTGCAGCCGCGCCGGGTCGGTCGATTCGAGCCGCGCGAGCGAGGCCGCATCGAGCGCCGCATCCGCCGCGCGCTCGCTGCGATGCAGCGCGAGGTCGAGCCGCGCACCATCGGCGAGCCACGGCCAGGCCGTCAGGCCGGGATGCGCCGCAAGCCATGCCGGCAAGGCATCGCCCCACTCGCCGAGATCGCCGCGTTCGGGCGGATGGGCGAGCCAGAACTCGCGCGCCAGGTGCCTGAAGTCGTCGATGCCGAGCATCGCCTGCACGGTCGCGAAGCTCGACGCCAGCGCGCGCTCGGCGAGCGCCTCGGCGTTCGCTCGATACGCTTCGAGCCCGCGCGCCGCGCGTGCGCCGGACTCGCGCAAGGTCGCGAGGCTCGACGCGCCCGCGGCCAGCGCCGCGAGCAAGCCCTGCTGGCGCTGCGCCTCGTCGATCATCTCGCGATCCGGGCCGCGAGGCGCGCGGCGTGATCCGCCTCGCCGAGCAGCACATCGAGTGCCGGCAGGTCGGTGTCCCACTCGACCAATGTCGGCAACGCGCCGAAGCGGCGCAACGCATGCTCGAAGACCGACCACACGGCGGGACGCACGCGGCTGCCGTGGTCGTCGATCGCGATCGCGTCCGCTTCGCTGTAGCCGGCGAGGTGGATCTCGCCGACGATGCCGAGCGGCAGCGCATCGACGAATGCGCAGCAGGCGCCGATCGGGTCGCTCGCACCCTCGTTCAGCGCGTTGACCATCAGGTTGTTGACATCGAGCAGCATGCCGCAGCCGCTGCGCCGGCACAGCTGCGCGAAGAACTCCGGCTCGGCCAGCGTGTCGTCGGCGAACGAGACGTAGGCCGCCAGGTTCTCGACCAGCAGCGTGCGGCCCAGCCGTTCCTGCACCTGCTCGACGTTGCGCACGATGATCGCCAGCGCCGCCTCGGTGAACGCGATCGGCAGCAGGTCGTTCGCATGCACGAGCGGCGCGCCAGGCGGGCGCGAATCGAGCGCGGCACGCGCGAAGCAGGCGTGGTCGGAGACGCGCACCGGCTCGATGCGCTGTGCGAGCCGCGCGAGCCGATCGAGGTGCCACGGGTCGAGCCCGGCGGCCGAGCCGAGCGCGAGGCCGACGCCGTGCAGGCTGACCGGGTAGCGCTCGCGCGCCCGCTGCAGCACCGCGAGCGCGGCGCCGCCGTCGGCGAAGAAGTTCTCGGAGTGGACCTCGACGAAGCCCAGGCGCGGTGCGGCCTCGAAGAGCGCCGCGTAGTGCGGCTGGCGCAGGCCGATGCCCACGCAGTCGACGACCATCACTTCTTCGTCGAGAGCGCCAGCTTGGCTTCTTCTTCGCTCTTGCCGCCGATCTTCGCGCAGGTGCCCTTCGCGACGTAGTTCCACTCGTCGACGGCCATCGCGTTCTTGTTCTGGCCGGCGCACGAGTGGCTGCCCGACAGGTTCGCGCAGTCGTTGGAGCCGGCCTTGGCGATGCCGAAGCACTTTTCCTTTTCCTTGCTCGGGTCGGCGGCCTGCGCGGCGCTGAGCGCGCCCATCGCGAGCACGGAAGCGAGGGCGGACGAGGCAATGAGGCGGGCGTTCATGCTGAGTTTCTCCTGCGAGGTGATTCGATCGGCCGAGGGTCGGCCAGAGGCGCATTTTCGCCGGGCCGGCAGGCTTGTGTCGAATGCCGTGCGGCGACCTTACGCGCCGCGCTCAAGCGCCTAGCGCTTGCCGTAGCCACCGCCGCCCGGTGTCTCGATCACGAACACGTCGCCGGGTGCCATCTCGACCGAGCCGATGTGGTCGAGCGCCTCGCGCCGGCCGTCGGCGCGCTCGACCCGGTTGATGCCCACCAGGCCGGCCGCGCCGCCGGCCAGGCCGAACGCGCCATGATGGCGGCCGTTCGACAGGATCGACGCGGTCATCGGCTCGAGAAAGCGCACCCGCCGCACGCCGCCGTCGCCGCCTCGGTGCCGGCCGGCGCCGCCCGAGCCCTTGCGGATCTCGTAGCTCTCGAGCCGCACCGGGAAGCGGAATTCGAGCACCTCGGGGTCGGTCAGGCGCGAGTTCGTCATGTGCGTCTGCACGACCGAGGTGCCGTCGAACCCGCCGGCTGGCCGGCCGTCGGCATCGAAATTCTGGCCGGCGCCGCTGCCGCCCGAGATCGTCTCGTAGTACTGGTACTGCGCGTTGCCGAAGGTGAAGTTGTTCATCGTGCACTGGCCGGCCGCCATCGCGCCGAGCGCACCGTAGAGCGCGTTGGTGATGCAGGTCGAGGTCTCGACGTTGCCGGCGACGACCGACGCCGGCGGGTGCGGGTTCAGCATCGAGCCGTCCGGGATGATGACCTTCAACGGCTTCAGGCAACCGGCGTTCAGCGGGATGTCGTCGTCGACCAGCGTGCGGAACACGTACAGCACCGCGGCCATGCAGACCGCGGTCGGCGCGTTGAAGTTGTTCGCGAGCTGCGCCGAGGTGCCGGTGAAGTCGATCTCGGCGCTGCGCGCCGCCGCATCGACGCGGATCGCGACCTGGATCTGCGCGCCGTTGTCGAGCGGCAAGGTGAACGCACCGTCGCGCAGCTTCGTGATCACGCGGCGCACCGACTCTTCGGCGTTGTCCTGCACGTGGCGCATGTAGGCCTGCACGACGTCGAGGCCGAACTGATCGACCATCCGGCGCAGCTCCTGCACGCCCTTCTCGTTCGCGGCGATCTGCGCCTTCAGGTCGGCCATGTTCTGCTGCGGGTTGCGCGAGGGATGCTCGCCGCTGCGCAGCAGCGCGAGCATCTCGGCCTCACGCAGCGTGCCGCGATCGACCAGCTTGACGTTGTCGATCTGCACGCCCTCTTCGTCGATGCGGGTCGAGAACGGCGGCATCGATCCGGGCGTCACGCCGCCGATGTCGGCATGGTGGCCACGCGAGCCGACGTAGAACGTCGGCTCGCGCTTCGCGCTATCCAGATAGACCGGCGTCACGACGGTCACATCGGGCAGGTGCGTGCCGCCGTGGTACGGGTCGTTCAGCACGTAGACATCGCCCGGCTGCATCGTCCCGGCGTTGCGCGCGACGACGGTCTTGATCGACTCGCTCATCGAGCCCAGGTGCACCGGCATGTGCGGCGCGTTCGCAATCAGGTGGCCTTCGGCGTCGAACAGCGCGCACGAGAAGTCGAGGCGCTCCTTGATGTTGACCGAGTACGCGGTGTTCTGCAGCTGCAGCCCCATCTGCTCGGCGATGTTCATAAACAGGTTGTTGAAGACCTCGAGCATCACCGGGTCGACCGTCGTGCCGATCGCGCGGCGCTGCTCGCGCGGCTGCACGCGGTCGAGCACCAGGTGGTCGAGCGCGGTCACGCGCGCCTGCCAGCCGGGCTCGACGACGGTCGTCGCGTTCTTCTCGGCGATGATCGCCGGGCCTTCGATGACGTGGCCGGGGCGCGCGTCTTCGCGCACGACGAGCGCGGCGTCCCACCATCGGCCGCCGCTGAACAGGCGCACCGTCGCGGTCGCCGGCGCCGGCCCGGAATCGTTCACGGCGTGGCGCGGCTCGGCCGGCGCATCGCCCGCGCCGATCGCCTCGACCGACACCGCCTCGACGACCAGGCGCCGCTCGGCCATCAGGAACGCGAAGCGCTGCCGGTACGCGGCCTCGAACGCGGCCCGGATCGCGTCGACGCTGCCGAACGGCACGACCAGCGCCGAATCGGTGCCTTCGTAGCGCACATGCACGCGCCGGTGCACCTGCACGTGGCCGCTGCTGACGCCTTGGCGCGTCAGCTCGTCGGCGGCCTCTTGTGCGAGCGCATCGACGCGCGCCGTCACCGCATCGAGTGCCGAGGCGAGCGGCTGCTCTGGACGTGAATCGAGCGCGAGCTCGATCGAGGCCTCGCGCATCACGCTCTGATCGGCCAGCCCCATGCCATAGGCCGACAGCACGCCGCCCAGCGGGTGCGCGAACACCCGGTTCATGCCGAGCGCGTCGGCGACCCTGCAGGCGTGCTGGCCGCCGGCACCGCCGAAGCATTGCAGCGCGTAGCGCGTCACGTCGTAGCCGCGCGCGACCGAGATCTTCTTGATCGCGTTGGCCATCGCGCCGACCGCGATGTCGATGAAGCCTTCGGCGACTTCTTCGGGCGATCGCTCGACACCGGTCGCGGCCTCGATCTCGGCCGCGAGCGCGCCGAATTTCTCGGCGACGACCTGCGCGTCGAGCCGCTCGTTCGCCTGCGGGCCGAACACCTGCGGAAAGTACGCCGGCTGGATCTTGCCGACCATCACGTTCGCGTCGGTCACCGCGAGCGGGCCGCCGCGCCGGTAGCAGGCCGGCCCGGGGTTCGCCCCCGCGCTCTGCGGGCCGGCCCGAAAGCGCGAGCCATCGAACGCCAGGATCGAGCCGCCGCCGGCCGCGACCGTGTGGATGCTCATCATCGGCGCGCGCATGCGCACGCCGGCCACCTGGGTCTCGAACGCGCGCTCGAACTCGCCGGCGAAGTGGCTGACATCGGTCGAGGTGCCGCCCATGTCGAAGCCGATCACCCGCACGCTGGCGGGCTTGTCATTGCCGTCGGTGCCGAGGTCGTCCCGCGCCAGCTGCGCCGTGCGCACCATGCCGACGATGCCGCCGGCCGGGCCGGAGAGGATCGCGTCCTTGCCCTGGAACGCATGCGCGTCGGCGAGGCCGCCGCTCGACTGCATGAAGAACAGCTTCACGCCCGGCATCTCGCCCGCGACCTGTTCGACATAGCGGCGCAGGATCGGCGACAGGTACGCATCGACCACCGTCGTGTCGCCGCGGCCGACCAGCTTCATCAGCGGACTGACCTGGTGCGAGACGCTGATCTGCGTGAAGCCGGCTTCTCGCGCGAGCCGTTGCGCCGCGAGCTCGTGCGCCGGGTAGCGGTAGCCGTGCATGAAGACGATCGCGACACTGCGCAGGCCGGCGTCGAACGCCGCCCACAGCCGCTCGCGCAGATGCAGTTCATCGAGCGGCTGAACCACTTCCCCCTGCGCGCCGACGCGCTCGACCGCCTCGATCACGCGCGTGTAGAGCAGCTCGGGCAGCACGATATGGCGGTCGAAGATGCGCGGCCGCTCCTGGTAGCCGATGCGCAGCGCATCGCGGAAACCCTTCGTCGTGACCAGCAGCGTCGGCTCGCCCTTGCGCTCGAGCAGCGCATTGGTCGCGACCGTCGTGCCCATCTTCACGCACTCGACGCGGTCCGGCGTGACCGCCTCGCCGGGCTTCAGGCCGAGGAGGTGCCGGATGCCGGCGACCGCCGCGTCGCGGTATTGCTCGGGGTTCTCGCTGAGCAGCTTGTGCGTGACGAGCGAGCCGTCGGGGCGCTTGCCGACGACGTCGGTGAAGGTGCCGCCGCGGTCGATCCAGAACTGCCAGCGCTGGGGGGTGGAGGTGCTTGTCATGGGAAGTCCGAGTCAGTTCCGAAAGCGCTCGCGCAGCAGCGTCGTGATATCGACGACCGTGCGGCCGGTCGCCGCGCGCACCGCGTCGGCGTAGGGCGGCATGTTGGTGCATTCGAGCACGATCGTCGAGAGCCCGGGGTGGCGCCCGATCAATCGCCTTGCGGCAGAGACGGTCGCATCGCGGGCGTCGTCGACGTCGAAAGTCGCCTCGTCGTTCAACAGGCAACGCTGGAACGGGCAGTCCGGCGCGAGGCCTTCGATCGGCGTGTCGACGGCGGCACCCGCGGCGCGCAGATGATCGGCGCTCAGCGACGCCGCATCGGCCGTGACGATGCCGGCGCCTTGCAGTCCGGCCAACAGCAGCAGGCTCGAGCTCCACACCGGCACCGGCAGCGCCGCCTGCAGCTCGCGCTGGAACAGCACGAGGAAGCCGCAGCTCGTCGCGAGGGCGCTCGCGCCCTCGGCGACGAGCGCCAGGCCCGCGTCGACAAAGGGTTGCAGCAGCGCCGGGTCGCGCTCGCGCACGACGCGCTGCGGCGAGGCACCACGCACCGTGCGATAACGCACCGGGAAGTCGAAGCTCGCCGGGTTGCCGATGTCGCCGACGACGCGCGGGAAGCGTGTGTCGAGCATCAGCACGCCGAGCGTGTGCGCCCTCACAGCGAGCTCGCCGCGCGGGCCGCCTGGTCGTACATCCCCGACATCGTGCGCAGCAGCCGCGCCATCTCGCCGATGTCGGCATTGCGGCCGGCATCGAGGTTGTCGATCAGGCAGGTCTCGCGCACCTCGCGGTACTGGCGCACCGCCGCCTCCCCGCTCGGCGACGGGCGGTAGATCACTTCCTTGCCGACCTTCCCGGCCTCGACCAGCCGGGCCGCGACGAGCTTCTTCAGCGAGTACCCGACAACGTGCGTGTCTTCGTAGTTCAGCACGAAGCAGATGTCGGCGAGCTTCTTGTTGCGCTCGCGGTGGCTCAGGTGGTGCAGCACGAGCACGTCGGTGATCGTCAGGTCCGGGCAGCCGGCGGCGGCCATGCAGCGCATCGCCCAGCGCGAGAACGCGTTCCACGCGACGATCATGCCGAATTCGAATTCGGAGAGCTCGACGCTGCGCGGCGACACCAGGTGCGACGACGAGACGATGCCGCGCGCACGCACCGCCTTCGGCTTCGCGGCCTTTGCCGTGACGCGGGCTTCCTTCAAGACGCAACCTCCGATTCGTCGATAATTTATTGACAATTTATCGAAATTTCAGCGCCAAGGCAAGCCCGTGGAAGAACCGATGCCGGGTTTTCCGGCACGCTCTATGCTTCTGCGGCCCACCTTGCGTGGAACGACTTTTCGTTCAACAACAAGCCTTTTGTCGATCCGGAGTGCTCATGAAACTGACCCGTCGTCTCGTCTGCCTTGCTGCGATGTTCACCGTCGCGTCTGCCGCATCGGCCCAGACCAAGTGGGACCTCCCCGCGGCCTACCCGGCCAACAACTACCACTCCGAGAACCTGACGCAGTTCGCGGCCGATGTCGACAAGGCCACGGCCGGCAAGCTGAAGATCACGGTGCACGCGAACGCCTCGCTGTTCAAGGCGCCGGAGATCAAGCGCGCCGTGCAAGGCGGGCAGGCGCAGATGGGCGAGATCCTGATGGCCAACTTCCAGAACGAGTGGCAGGTCTTCGGCATCGACGGCCTGCCTTTCCTGGCCGACAGCTACGACGCGTCGGCCAAGCTCTACAAGGCGCAGAAGCCGGCGCTCGAGAAGAAGCTCGGCGAGCAGGGGATGATGCTGCTGTACGCAGTGCCATGGCCGCCGCAGGGCATCTACGTGAAGAAGCCGATCGCTTCGGCGGCCGATCTGAAAGGCGTGAAGTGGCGCGCCTACAGCCCGGCGACCTCGCGCATCGCCGAGCTCGTCGGCGCGCAGCCGGTCACGGTGCAGGCGGCCGAGCTGTCGCAGGCGATGGCCACCGGCGTGATCGAGAGCTACATGTCGTCGGGCTCGACCGGCTACGACAGCAAGACCTACGAGTACATCAAGTACTGGTACGACACGCAGGCCTGGCTGCCGAAGAACGCGGTGCTCGTCAACAAGGCCGCGTTCGATGCGCTCGACAAGCCGGCGCAGGCCGCGCTGCTGAAGGCCGGCGCCGATGCCGAAGCGCGCGGCTGGGCGCTGTCGAAGGCGAAGAACACCGAGTACATCGATCTGCTGAAGAAGAACGGCATGAACATCGTCGCGCCGAGCCCGCAGCTGACCGGCGACCTGAAGAAGGTCGGCGACACGATGCTGAAGGAGTGGCTCGAGAAAGCCGGCCCCGAAGGCCAGGCGATCGTCGACACCTACAAGAAAATGTGATGGCGGCCGCCGACCCCGGCGCGCTGCGCCGCTCGCTCGACGCGCTGTACGACGCTGCCGCC
The DNA here is from genome assembly GCF_056400745.1 of Rhizobacter sp. P5_A1. NCBI lineage: Bacteria > Pseudomonadati > Pseudomonadota > Betaproteobacteria > Burkholderiales > Sphaerotilaceae > Rhizobacter > Rhizobacter sp. P5_A1. The sequence continues at coordinate 91,359 of NZ_JBFUKR010000016.1, read as the reverse complement.
GCCCTCGCGGCGGTGTTCATGGTGCTGCTGCTGGTGATGGTGCTGCTGTCGGTGCTGAGCCGGCAGCTGAGCTTCAACGTGCCCGGCATCGATGCCTACGCCGGCTACATGATGGCCGCCACCGGCTTTCTGGCGCTCGCGCACACGCTGAAGAAGGGCGAGCACATCCGCGTGACGCTGCTGATCGGTTCGCTCAAGGGCGGCTGGAAGCGCGGCTTCGAGCTCTGGGCGCTGTTCGCGGCCAGCGCGCTCGCCGTGCTGTTCGCGATCTACAGCTGCAAGCTCGCGTGGCAGTCGTACGCCTTCCACGACATCTCGACCAGCAACGACGCGACACCCTTGTGGCTGCCCGAGCTGACGATGGCGTTCGGCACCGTCGTGCTCGCGATCGCGTTCGTCGACGAGTTCGTGCTCGAGCTGCGCGGCCAGCGCGTCGTGATCACCCCCGAAGAGGCCACACGCAATGAGTGATTTCGCGATCACCGCGCTGTTGATCACAGCGCTGTTCCTGATCCTCGGCAGCGGCGTGTGGATCGGCCTGACGTTGTCGGGCGTCGCGTGGATCGGCATGCAGCTGTTCAGCTCGCGACCGGCCGGCGATGCGATGGCGGTGACGATCTGGGGCTCGTCGTCGAGCTGGACGCTGACCGCCCTGCCGCTGTTCATCTGGATGGGCGAGATCCTGTTCCGCACGCGCCTGAGCCAGGACATGTTCAAGGGCCTCGCGCCGTGGATGCAGGCGCTGCCGGGCCGGCTGCTGCACGTCAACGTCGTCGGCTGCGCGATCTTCGCGGCGGTCTCGGGTTCGAGCGCGGCGACCTGCGCGACGATCGGCAAGATGAGCCTGCCCGAACTGAACCGGCGCGGCTACCCCGACATCATGTCGGTCGGCTCGCTCGCCGGCGCCGGCACGCTCGGGCTGCTGATCCCGCCGAGCATCATCATGATCGTCTACGGCGTCACCGCCGATGTCTCGATCTCGCAGCTCTTCATCGGCGGCGTGATCCCGGGCGTGCTGCTGGCGTTGATCTTCTCGGCCTACATCGCGTTCTGGTCGCTGACCCACAAGGAGCTGATTCCCCCGGCCGACCCGCCCATGAGCTTCAGGCAGAAACTCCACGAGTCGCGCAACCTGATCCCGGTGGTGCTGCTGATCGCGGCCGTGCTCGGCTCGATCTACGCCGGCATCGCCACCGCCACCGAAGCGGCCGGCCTCGGCGTGCTGGGCTCGCTGATCCTGTCGCTGCTGCAGGGTTCGATGAGCTGGCAGACCTTCAAGGACTCGCTGATGGGCGGTACCCGCCTGTACTGCATGATCGCGCTGATCCTCGCCGGCGCCGCGTTCCTGACCTTGAGCATGGGCTACATCGGGCTGCCGCGGCATCTGGCCGAATGGATCGGTGGGCTTGGCCTCAGCAAGTTCCAGCTGATCATGGCGCTGACGGGGTTCTACGTGGTGCTCGGCTGCTTTCTCGACGGCATCTCGATGGTCGTGCTGACGATGGGCGTGATCATGCCGACGGTGCAGAAGGCGGGCATCGATCCGCTGTGGTTCGGCATCTTCATCGTGATCGTCGTCGAGATGGCGCAGGTCACGCCGCCGGTCGGCTTCAACCTGTTCGTGCTGCAGGGCATGACCCAGCGCAGCATCGTCTACATCGCGCGCGCCGCGTTCCCGTTCTTCCTGCTGATGGTCGGGATGGTCGGGCTGCTGTACGCGTTCCCGCAGGTCGTCACGTTCCTGCCGCTGCACATGCGCTCCTGACGCGCTCCGGAGCCGCGCCGCCGCGCCAAGCCCCGAACTGCCCTGCCGCAAGCCTTCATTTCGGCGCATCGTCAAACCTGCGTCGCGGCGACCATGGCGACCTGAGGGCCGACTCTCGGCCGCCCGGTGGGCGGCAGCCGGCTCGCCCGGACACGAGGACGGCCGCAATGGCAGACATGTCGACACCCCTGGATTGGGACCTGAGCGAGAAGGCGCCTCCGGCGCAGACCTCGCGCGGCCGCGCCGACAAGCTCAGCCGCGAGCCCTTCTGCTGGCCGACCCCGCCGTACGCGAGCTACCCGGTCGCGACGCCGCAGACCGACCCGCTGCCCTGCGAGATCGTCGGCCTGAACGACAACCGCACCAACGGCCGGCTGACCTTCTTCGTGCCCGAGGAAGGCGTCGCCCACGTGCAGCTGCCGCCGGCGCGCACGACCCTGCCGCTGCGCTTCGACCAGTTCCGCTCGCTGACGCTGACCACGCCGCTTCGGCCCGGCGCGCTCGCGCTCGGCGACCCGCACGCCGGCCTGCTCGGGCACCGCGCGCATTCGCTGTACCAGCTCACGCTCGCCAGCGGCGCCGAGGTGACCGGCTCGACCATCGGCCACGTCGAGAACGAGTTCGGCCTGTTCCTGTTCCACCCCTGCGCCGAGTCCGGCGCGCCCGACGACGACGGCAGCGTGACGCGCTGCTTCGTGCCGCGCAACGCGTATGACTACTTCGAGGTCGGCTCCAGCATCGGCGAACTGCTGATCGAGCAGCACAGCGCGACACCGGCGCAGATCGAGGCGGCCGCGGGCGTGCAGCAGCAGCTGCGCGAGCGCAAGCTCGGCGACGTGCTGGTGACGCGCCAGGTCGTCACGCCGGTGCAGCTGCTCGAGGCGATCGAGCGCCAGGCCAGGATGCCGCTGGTGCGCATCGGCGAGGCGCTGATCTCGCTCGGCATGGTCACCGAGAAGCAGCTGCAAGAGGCGCTCGCGCAGCAGCAGAGCGACCGCAGCGTGCCGCTCGGCGAACTGCTGGTGCGCATGCGCGTGGTCTCGCGCGAGGATCTTCAGGTGGCCCTCTCGCGCAAGATGGGCTACCCGCTGGTCGATGTCGACAGCTTTCCGGTCGAGGCCGAGGCGCTGCGCCGGCTCAGCTATTCGGTCGCGATGCGCCTGCAGGTGCTGCCGCTGCTGCTGCGCGACGGGCGGCTGATCGTCGCGCTCGACGACCCGGCGCGGCGCCGCAATGCGGTCGACGAGGTCGAGTTCAGCGCGCAGATGAAGATCGTTCCGGTGCTGGCCAACAGCCGCTCGATCGACGCCGTGCTGCACGCGGCCTACGAGAAGATCGGCGCGGTCGACGGCCCGCGCACCGCGGCACAAGACGCGGCACAGTCGCTGAAGCTCGACCTGCCCGACACCGGCAAGCTCGTCGAAACGCTCGAGAAGGAAGGCCTGGACCGCGGCAATGCCGACGACGACCGGCCGATCGAGCAGTCCGACAACTCGCTGGTGCGGCTGCTGAACAACATGATCATCGAGGCGAACCGCGAGGGCGTCTCCGACATCCACATCGAGAGCTACCCGGGCCGCGAGAAGATCCGCGTGCGCTTCCGCAAGGACGGCGTGCTGCGCACCTACCTCGAGCTGCCGCCGAACTACCGCAATGCGCTGATCGCCCGCGTCAAGATCATGTGCGACCTGGACATCAGCGAACGCCGCAAGCCGCAGGACGGCAAGATCAATTTCGCGAAGTTCTCGCCGCAGCACAAGCTCGAGCTGCGCGTCGCGACGATCCCGACCAACCACGGGCTCGAAGACGTCGTGATGCGCTTGCTGAGCTCGGCCAAGCCGATGCCGGTGGATCGCCTCGGCCTCTCGACCGACAACCTCGCGCGCCTGAAGCACGCCGTCGAGCGACCCTACGGCATGGTGTTGTGCGTCGGCCCGACCGGCTCCGGCAAGACGACGACGCTGCACTCGGCGCTCAGCCACATCAACGTGCCCGAGCGCAAGATCTGGACCGCCGAGGACCCGATCGAGATCACCCAGCCCGGGCTGCGCCAGGTGCAGGTGAACCCGAAGATCGACTGGACCTTCGCGAAGGCGCTGCGCGCCTTCCTGCGCGCCGACCCGGACGTGATCATGGTCGGCGAGATCCGCGACCAGGAGACGGCCGGCATGGTCGTCGAGGCCTCGCTGACCGGCCACCTGGTGCTCAGCACGCTGCACACCAACAGCGCGCCCGAGACCGTGACGCGGCTGCTCGACATGGGGCTGGACCCGTTCAACTTCGGCGACTCGCTGCTCGCGGTGCTCGCACAGCGCCTGGTGCGCAAGCTGTGCACGCACTGCCGAACGACCAAGCCGGCGACCCGCGATCAGACGGACGAACTGCTCGCCGACTACATGCAGGCCTTCGGCAGCGAGCCGCCGGTCGACCGCGACACGGTGCTGGCCGGCTGGATGCAGCGCAACAGCCGCGACGGCCGCCTGCTGCTGCAGCACTCGCCCGGCTGCAAGGAGTGCAGCAACACCGGCTACATCGGCCGTGCCGGCATCCACGAACTGATGGTCGTCTCGCGCGAACTGCGCCGCCTGGTGCAGACGCGCGCGCCGGCCGAGGCGATCCTGCACGTCGCGCTGGCCGAAGGCATGCGCACGCTGCGCCAGGACGGCATCGACAAGGTGCTGGCCGGCGTCACCTCGATCGAAGAGGTGCGTGCGACGAGCAACACCTGAGAGGCACCGGCCACCACCACGGGCGGGCCGGGCGCGCCGCTAAAATCCCGGCCTGCCCGGCGCCCCTTGCCGCGCCATGAAGGATTCGATGTGGATTTGAAGCTGCCGATCAGGATTTTCGATGAACTCTCGGAGTCGGTGATCGAATCGACCGGCCTGCTCGACCTGGCCAGCGGCGAGATCCGCAGCGTGCAGTACGAAGACTACGACAGCGAGGTCTCGGGCCTGCCGGCCGAGGACAAGACCTACGAGTTCACCTCGGGGTTGCTGACCAACGGCACGAAAGACGTCGAGTTCCGCGTCGAGGTCGACGTGATGTCGGGTCACTATTCGGTCACGCCGAGCGAGCTGCTCGAACTGAAGGGCCGCGCGGCCAAGCTTTTCACCGCCGCGCCGACGGACGCCGCGCCGACCATCGCGCCGCGTCGCTCGCGCTGACACCCGCCGGGCCGGCGTCTGCCGGGCCCACATCGGCGCGAGGGTGTAAGAAGCGCGCCGCCGCGCCGACCTGTACCGGACCGACAATTCGCCACAGGAGCCCTCGATGAACCATTCGCCTGCCCGCGTTGCCCGCCGCCCGCTGCTCCAAGCCGCGCTGGCGATCGTCGCCACCACCGGCCTGCTCGCCTTCGCCGGCCTGCAATCGCCGATCGCGCGCGCTGCGGAGGTCGCCGTGAAGATCCCGCCGCTCGCCGGCGACGCTGCGCCGGGCGAAGCCGCGAGCGCGCAGCAGACCGCCGTGTTCGCCGGCGGCTGCTTCTGGGGCGTGCAGGGCGTGTTCCAGCACACCAAGGGCGTGCTGAACGCGGTCTCGGGCTATGCGGGCGGCAGCGAGAAGACGGCGCACTACGAGATCGTCGGCTCGGGGATGACCGGCCATGCGGAGGCGGTGCAGGTCACCTACGACCCGAAGCAGGTCACGTATGCGCAGCTGCTGCAGATCTTCTTCTCGGTCGCGCACGACCCGACCCAGCTGAACCGCCAGGGGCCCGATCGCGGCACGCAGTACCGCTCGGCGGTATTCACCGTCGATGCGGCGCAGAAGCAGGCGGTCGAGCGCTACATCGCACAGCTCGATGCGGCCAAGGTGTACCCGGCGAAGATCGTCACGCAGGTCACGCCGCTGACGGCGTTCTACCCGGCCGAGGACTACCACCAGGACTACGCGACGCTGCACCCGGAGTCGGGCTACATCGCGACCTTCGACCTGCCGAAGATCGCGAACCTGAAGACGATGTTCGCGCCGCAGTACCGCGCCGAGCCGGTGCTGGTCGCGGGCCGCGGCGTCGCGAAGCGCTAGGAGCCTCGGCGGCAGAGAACGGGGCCCGCGTTGCCGCGGATGCGGTAACGTCGCGCCGATGTTTGCCGGCCTGACCCTCGCCTACTGGCTGACCGTCCACGGTCTGGTGACCTTCGTCGCGGTGGCGCTCTACGCGATCACCGCGCACGTGCTGCAACAGCGCCGGCATCCGACCGCGGCGATCGCGTGGGTGCTGTTCATCCTGCTGATGCCCTATGTCGCGCTGCCGGCGTTCCTGACCTTCGGCTCGCGCAAGCAGGCGCGTCCGCGCAACCGGCCCCTGCTCGCGCCACCGGCGACCGATGCCGAGGGCCCGTGGGCGATCCAGACGGCGCTCGCGCTCGGCCAGCCGGCGCCGATGCCCTACGACGACTTGCACATTCACGCCGATGGCCGGGCCGCGCTCGATGCGATGTGGCGAACGATCGACGGCGCGCGCCACACGATTTCGCTGTGCACCTTCATCATCGGCCGCGACGCGGTCGGCCACGCACTGATCGAGCGCCTGGTCGCGAAGGCGAGCACCGGCGTGCACGTGCGCCTGATGCTCGATGGTCTGGGCCGCCTGATGAGCCCGCGGCCCGACCTGCGACCACTGCGCGCGGCCGGCGTGCAGTTCACGCTCTTCGTGCCGCCGCTGCATTCGCCGCTGAAGGGGCGGACCAACCTGCGCGACCACCGCAAGCTGCTGATTGCCGACGCCGGGTTCGAGACGCAACGCCTGTGGTGCGGGGGCCGCAATCTCGCGAGCGAGTATTTCGAGGGCCAGCCTGGCAGCGCGCCCTGGCGCGACCTGAGCTTCGATCTCGGCGGCGCGTTCGTGCGCCAGGCGAGCGCGCTGTTCGAGCACGACTGGGCTTTCGCGAACGGGCACGAGCGCTATCTCGAGACCGACGCCGCGCGCGACCCGGCGCCCAGCGCCGCGAGCGCGCAGTTGATCGCGTCCGGCCCCGACCAGGTCGACGACACGGTCTACTCGCTGCTCGTCACCGCGGCCTACCGGGCGCGCCGGCGCATCGCGCTGATCACGCCGTACTTCGTGCCCGACTCGGCGCTGCTGACCGCGCTGTGCCTCGCCGCGCGCCGCGGCGTGCAGGTCGACCTGCTGCTGCCGGCGCGCTCGAACCACCGCATGTCCGACCTTGCGCGGCGCCGCGCACTGCGCTCGCTCGCGGCGGCCGGCGGGCGCATCTGGGTCCTGCCGCACATGATGCACGCCAAGCTCGCAGTGATCGACGCCACGCTGGCGCTCGCCGGCTCGACGAACCTGGACAGCCGCAGTCTGTTCCTGAACTACGAGCTGATGGTCGCCTTCCACGACGCCGATGCGGTCGCGCGCTTCGCGTCGTGGTTCGAGCACGAGCAGGCGCCGGCGCGGCGCTTGAGCCCCACGCGCGCCGGGCTGCTCACCGACATCGCCGAGGGGCTGGTGTTGTGGCTGGGATTCCAGCTTTGAGCCGGGTGCTGGCGTCTTGAACGACTCGCTGCCGCTGAGCCTCGTCGACGCGGCGCTGCGCGGCGTCATCGTCGCGTTGCTGGCATTGCTGGCCGGCGTGCTGCGGCGCGATCGACCGCGCCTGCCCTCCGCACGTGTCGGCGTCGTGTTCACGCTGGCGCTGTGCGTGCAGATCGTCGGCTCGACGCCGCTGTTCGAGGCGCAGGTGCCGCGGCTGTGGCAGGCGCCGCTGGTCGCGGTGTCGGTCGCGAACGCAGCGCTGTTCTGGATCTTCGTGCAGGCGCTGCTTGACGACGAGTTCGCGCTGCGACCGCGGCACATCGCGGCCTGGCTCGCGGCCGCCGCGCTCGGCGGGTCGAATTGCGCGGTCTTCGGCAGCAGCGCGTCGAGCGCGTCGTCGATCTGGACGCTGCTCGCGCTCGGCCTGCAGCGTGCGGTGCCGCTGCTGTTCGCGCTGCTGGCCGCGGTCGCGGCGGCCTCGCATTGGCGCGCCGACCTGGTCGAGGGACGGCGCCGGCTGCGCGGCTTCATCGTCGTCGCCGGCATTGCCTACACACTGGCGATGCTGGCCGCACGCATCGGGTCGCCGCAGGGCCGGCTGTCGGGCGCAGCGTCGCTGCTCGACATGGCCTTGCTGTTCGGCATCGTCGCGGTCGTCGCGGGCCGCCTGCTGCGCCTGGGTACTTCGGATCTGTTCCCGCTCGACGCCGGCGCCGCGACGGCTTCGCCAGAGCCGCTGCAGCCCGCGGCCGCGGTGACGGCAGCCGGCGTGCCGATGGAGCGAGCCGATCCATCCCCGCCCGACCCGGCCGAAGAACGGCTCGCCCGCACGTTGCAGCACGCGATGACCAACGAGCGTGTCTATCGCACCGAAGACCTGACCGTCGGCGCGCTGGCCGCGCGGCTGGCGGTGCCCGAGTACCGGCTGCGGCGCCACATCAACCAGCGGCTCGGGCACCGCAACTTCAACGCCTACGTCAACGCGTTCCGGCTTGCCGATGCGCGCACGGCGCTCGCCGACGCGTCGAAGCGCGAGCTGCCGATCCTGACGATCGCGCTGGACGCGGGGTTCCAGTCGATCGGCCCGTTCAACCGCGCGTTCAAGGCGGCCACCGGGCTGACGCCGGGCGACTTCCGGCGCGAAAAGCTGGCCGATTCCTGAAATCGGCCAGCCGCAAGCCGCGGCTTGCAGGCTTCGGCGAGACGGCACCCACGTAGCGCGGCATCGTGCGCTGCACCGAAGGCATCGGGCCTTCGAAGAGGAGTGTCGATGAATGCATTGATGAAGATGTCGGGTTCGCGTCGCGCCGCGTTGCGCCGTGGTCTGTTCGGCGTGGCGCTCGCGCTGCTCGCCGGCCTGGCGCAAGCCGAGGTCGGCCTGAGCGAGATCGCGGCGACGCAGGACGATGGCCCGGTCACGCTGTACTACCCGACGAGCGCGCCGGCCCAGCCGATCCATCGCGGGCGCTTCACGCTGCTGCTGGCCGAACAGGCCGCGCCGCAGCGCGGCAACGGCCGCCTGGTCGTGATCTCGCACGGCTCGGGCGGCGCCCCCTGGGTGCACGCCGATCTGGCGCGGCGCCTGGTCGACGCCGGTTTCGTCGTCGCGATGCCTGAGCACCACGCCGACAACTACAAGAACGACAGCGATCCCGGCCCCGACAGCTGGACGCTGCGCCCCCTCGAGGTCTCGCGCGCGATCGATGCGGTCGCACGCGACCCGCGCTTCGCCCCGCTGCTGGGCCTGGACAAGGTCGGCGTCTACGGCATGTCGGCCGGCGGGCACACCGCCCTGACGCTGGCCGGCGGGCGCTGGTCGCCGGGAAACTTCAAGCGCCACTGCGAGGCCGATCTGGTCGACGATTTCCAGTCCTGCGTCGGCCTGATCACGCGGCTGAACGGCGGCGTCTTCGACGGGCTGAAGAAGTGGGTCGCGCTGGCCGTGATCCGGCACCGCTTCGACGACGACACGCTGCGCGCCCACACCGATCCGCGCATCGCGGCGATCGTCGCCGGCGTGCCGGCGGCGGCCGATTTCGACATGGCCTCGCTGGCCGCGCCGACCGTGCCGCTGGGCCTGGTCACCGCGCAGCAGGACCGCTGGCTCGTGCCGCGCTTCCACAGCGACCGCGTGCTGCAGGCCTGCAAGCCCTGCGAGCACGTCGCCGACCTGCCCACCGGCGGCCACGGCGCGCTGCTGTCGCCGCTGCCGCCCGGTCTCAACGGGTTGATCGGCGACATGCTGAACGACCCACCCGGTTTCGATCGGCGCCAGATGCCGGAGGTCGATGGCAAGATCACCGCGTTCTTCGTCCGGCACCTCGCGCCGCCTGCGACCGAGGACCGCGTCGCGGCGAACCCGCCGTGAGCCGTTCAGCGCGGCGCGGCCTGCGCGTCGAGCCGCGCCGGCGGCACCGCGGAGCCTTCCTTCTTCTGCTTCAGCAGCACGCCGTTCTTCACCGCGACGATCTCGGCGACGATGGACACCGCGATCTCGGCGGGCGTCTTCGCGCCGATGTCGAGACCGATCGGCCCGTGCAGCCGGTCGATCTCGGCCGGTGACAGATCGAACAGCGCGAGGCGCTCGCGGCGCTTGGCGGTGTTGCCGCGCGAACCGAGCGCGCCGATGTAGAAGGCCGGCGACTTCAGGGCCTCGAGCAGCACCAGGTCGTCGAGCTTCGGGTCGTGCGTGACCGCGACGACCGCGCAGTGCGGGTCAAGCTGCAGTTCGAGCACGACATCGTCGGGCATCGCCTTGCTGAAGGTCGTGCCGGGCACGTCCCAGGTCAGGTTGTATTCGTCGCGCGGGTCGCAGCAGATCACCTCGAAGTCGAGCGCGAGCGCCATCTGCGCGACCGCGCGCGAGAGCTGCCCGGCACCGATGATCAGCAGCCGCCAGCGCGGGCCGAACAGCGCGACGAGCTGCTCGCCGTCGAATGCGAACGCGTCGCCGCGCGACGCGGCCTCGACGCTGACCTCGCCGGTCGCCAGGCTCAGCCGGCGCGCGACCAGTTCGTGCCGCGCGGTGCGCGCGAGCACCTCGTCGATCCACGCGACGCTGCGCAGCGGCTCCTGCACCAGCCGCAGGTTGCCGCCGCAAGGCAGACCGAAGCGCGCGGCTTCTTCCTTCGTCACGCCGTAGGCGATCAGCGATGGCGTCGCGACACGTTCGCCGTGCCGCAGCCGGTCGATCAGGTCGTCTTCGACGCAGCCGCCGGAGACCGATCCGGCGACCAGCCCGTCGCCGCGCAGGCACAGCAGTGCGCCCGGCGGGCGCGGCGCCGAGCCCCAGGTCTCGATCACGGTCACGAGCCAGACCGGATGGCCCTCATTGAACCAGTCGCGGGCCTGGCCGAGCACCTGAAGATCGAGACTGTCCATCGCGAACCTCGCTTCTAGCGAATCATGAAATAGACGATCGCGAGCACGACGACCGCGCCGATCAGCCACCAGAGCTTGGCGATGCCACCATCGGCGGCGGCCACGGCGACCGGCGCCGGCGCGACCTCGGCCGACGGCGCAACGCCGGCCTGCAGATGTGCCTCGAAGGCCTTGAAGAAATCCTCGGTGATCTTGCCGGCGGTCGCGTCGATCAGCCGCGAGCCGATCTGCGCCATCTTGCCGCCGACGGTCGCGCGCGCCGTGTACTTCAGCAGCGTCTGCGCATCGCCCTGCGCGGTCAGCGCGACATCGGCCGAGCCCTTGCCGAAGCCCGCGACGCCGCCCTGCCCATCGAAGTTGATCGTGTACGCGGTCGGCGCGACGACGTTCGTCATCGCGAGGTTGCCCTTGAAGCGGGCGCTGACCGGACCGACCTTCAACGCGACGACCGCAACCATCGTGTTGTCGCCGGTGCGCTCCAGCGACTCGCAGCCGGCGATGCAGGCCTTCAGCACCTCCGGGTCGTTCAGCGAGGCCCAGGTCTTGTCGACGCTGGCGGGGATGAGTCGTTCGCCTTGGAGTTCCATGGGGTGTGGTTATGCCAGAAGTGATGAGGGAGCGATGGTCGGCGTGCGCAAGGCCCTGCCGAGGTCGGCGAGGCTGGCGAGATTGTGGACCGGCAGGAAGCGGTCGACGTTCGGCAGCAGCGCGCGCACGCCGGCCGCGCGCGGCTCGAAACCGTCGAAGCGCAGCAAGGGGTTGAGCCAGACGATCTGGTGCGCCATGCGGCGCAGCTGGCGCGCGGTGCGCGCGAGGTCGCCGTGCTCGTCGCGGTCCAGGCCATCGGTCATCAGCAGCACCGCGGCGTTCGAGCCGAGCAGCCGGCGCGCCCAGACGCGGTTGAACTCGTCCAGGCACGTCGCGATCCGCGTGCCGCCTTTCCAGTCGTGCACCTGCGCGTCGGCAAGCTGCAGCGCGACATCCGGATCGCGCTGCTTCAGGCTGCGCGTGATGTTGGTCAGGCGCGTGCCGAAGGTCAGCGTGTGCACCCTCAGGTAGCGGCGCGTCAGGCCGTGAACGTAGTGCAGCAGCAGCCGGGCGTAGCGCTCCATCGAGCCGGAGATGTCGAGCAGCACGACCAGTGTCGGCCATTCGCGGCGCGGGCGCGTGAACGCCGGCAGCAGCGTGTGCGGCTGGCGCGCCATGCGCTGCAGCGTCGCGCGCAGGTCGAGCGCGGCGCCGTTCTGATCGTTGAAGGCGCGCTCGTGACGGCGCCGGCGCACCGCCTGCACCGGCAGCGGCAACTGCTCGGCGAGCTTCTTCGCGAGCTCGAACTCGGCCGCGGTCATGCTCTCGAAATCGGCCTGCTGCAGACGCTCGCGGTCGGAGAACGTGAACGTGGTGTCGAAGCTCAGCTCTTCGGGCGCGGTGGTGTTCGCCGGATTCGGCGGCAGCGCGGGCCGCGGCGCGGCAAGCGCTTCGGCGAGCCGGTTCGCGCGCGGCGGCACCGCCTTCTCGCCGCGGCCGCTGACCTTCGGCAGCAGCAGAAGCATCATCTGTTCGAGCAGCTTCGGGTCGCGCCAGAAGGCATCGAACGCGGCGTCGAACAGGGTCTGCTGCTCGTGGCGGTCGAGCATCACCGAGCTCAGTGCGGCATGCACGTCGTCGCGCCGGGTCAGACCGACCTGCTCGACCGCGGCCATCGCGGCGAGCACGCGATCCGGCCCGATCGGCATGCCGGCGGTGCGCAGGATCCGCGCGAAGTGGACGATGTTCTCGGCGAACATGGTGCCCCTCGGTGAAGGGGTACCTTCACCGATCCCCCGAGGGGATGCGGGCCGGCTTGGGGCGGCCCGGCGCTCGGCCCGCTCGCGCTGAGAATCGTCCATCACTCCAAGAGCGCCCGCGCCCGCAGCTCGTCGAGCAGCTTCGCGGTGTCGCCGCTTTGCAGCTTGACGATGTCGTCCTGGTACTTCAGCAGCACGCCGAGCGTGTCGTGCACGGTCGCGGGGTCGAGCCGGATCGCGTTCAGCGCGACCAGCGCGTTGGTCCAGTCGATCGTCTCGGCCACGCCCGGCGCCTTGAACAGATCGAGCCGGCGCATGCGCTGCACGAACTCGACGACCTGCAGGTAGAGCCGGTCGGCCGCGCCAGGCGCCTTGAGCCGCACGATCTCGAGCTCGCGCTCGACCGTCGGAAAATCGACCCAGTGGTACAGGCAGCGCCGCTTCAGCGCATCGTGGATCTCGCGCGTGCGGTTGCTGGTGATGATCGTGATCGGCGGCGCATCGGCCTTCACGGTGCCGAACTCGGGGATCGTCAGCTGGTTCTCGGCCAGCACCTCGAGCAGGAACGCGTCGAAGGGCTCGTCGGCGCGGTCGAGCTCGTCGATCAGCAGCACTGGCGAGCGGGTCTGCGTCAGGGCCTGCAGCAGCGGGCGCTCGATCAGCATGCTGCGTGAATACAGCGTGTGCGCGAGGCGCTCGCGATCGCCCTCGCCGTGGATCGCATGCGCCGCCTCGGCCAGACGGATCTCGACCATCTGGCGCGCGACGTTCCACTCGTACGCGGTCTGCGCGATGTCCAGACCTTCGTAGCACTGCACGCGCAGCAGCGCTGTGTTCAGCGCCGCGGCCAGCGTCTTCGCGAGCTCGGTCTTGCCGACGCCCGGCTCGCCCTCGAGGAACAGCGGCCGTGCGAGCTTCAGGCTGAGGAACAGCGCGGTCGCGAGCCGCCGGTCACAGACGTAGTTCTCCGTGGCCAGCAACGCGACGACCGCGTCGACCGAATCGGGCACGGCCAGGGGCGCTGCGGTCATCCTATCGGGCGAGTGCTGCGGCAACCGCCCGCGACGCCATCACGCTGATCATCGCGGCGCGGTACTCGGCCGAGCCGTGCATGTCGCCGTTGATGTCGGTGGTCGGCATCTTCACGCCCTTCGCGGCTTCGGGCGTGAAGCTCTTCGCCAGCGCCGCCTCGATCTGCGCGGCACGGAAGACGCTGCCCTTCGCGCCGGTCACCGCGACACGCACGCCCCCGGCGGTCTGCGCAACGAACACGCCGACCAGCGCGAAGCGCGATGCCGGCTGGCGGTACTTCACGTAGGCCGCCTTCTGCGCCGGCGGGAAGCTGACCGCGGTGATCAGCTCGCCCGGCTGCAGCGCGGTCTCGTACAGGCCGGTGAAGAACGCATCGGCGGCAATCGTGCGCTGGTTGGTCTGGATGGTCGCGTTCAGCCCGACGACGGCGGCCGGATAGCACGCGGCCGGGTCGGCGTTCGCGATCGAGCCGCCGATCGTGCCCATGTTGCGCACCATCGGATCGCCGATGCCGCCGGCCAGCTCGGCCAGTGCGGGGCAGGCCTTGCGCACCTCGCTCGAGGCCGCCACCGACGCGTGCGTCGCCATCGCGCCGATCACGAGGTTCGCGCCGTCCATCCGGATCGTCTTCAGGTCCTTGATCGCGCCGAGGTCGACGAGCGTCTCGCTCTGCGACAGGCGCAGCTTCATCGCCTGGATCAGGCTCTGGCCGCCGGCGAGGTAGCGCGCGTCGCTGCCGAGGGCGGCTTTCGCGTCGGCCAGGTTGGCCGGGCGCTGGTAGTCGAATGCATACATGTGAGGTTCTCCTTTTACACGCTGCGATCAGGCGACGTTGTTCGCGGCGCGCCAGACGCGCTCGACGGTCGCGGGCATCGCGATGTCCTTGACACCCAACGCATCGGTCAGCGCGTTGATGTAGGCCGGCGGCGAGCCAATCGCGCCGGCCTCGCCGCAACCCTTCACGCCCAACGGGTTGTGCGTGCAGGGCGTGACGACGTTGCTGATGTTGACGTTGGGAACGTCGACGGCGCGTGGCATCGCGTAGTCCATGTACGAGCCGGTCAGCAGCTGGCCCGATTGCGGGTCGTACGCGCAGCCTTCCATCATCGCCTGGCCCAGGCCCTGCGCGACACCGCCCTGCACCTGTCCCTCGACGATCATCGGATTGACGATGTTGCCGAAATCGTCGACCGCGACGAACTGCTCGATCTGCACCTTGCCGGTTTCGGGATCGACCTCGACCTCGCAGATGTAGGTGCCCGACGGGTAGGTGAAGTTGGTCGGGTCGTAGAACGCGTTCTCGTTCAGGCCCGGCTCGAGCTTGTCGAGCGGGTAGTTGTGCGGCACGTAGGCGGTCAGCGAGACGCTGCCGAACGGCACCGACTTGTCGGTGCCGGCGACCTTGAACACGCCGTTCTCGAACTCGATGTCGGTGTCGGCGGCTTCGAGCAGGTGCGCGGCGATCTTCTTGCCCTTCGCGATGATCTTGTCGACCGCCTTGACGATCGCGGTGCCGCCGACGCTGAGCGAGCGGCTGCCGTAGGTGCCCATGCCGAACGGCACGCGGCCGGTGTCGCCGTGGACGATCTCGACGTTCTCGACCGGGATGCCCAGCTTGGCCGCGACGACCTGCGCGAATGTCGTCTCGTGGCCCTGGCCATGGCTGTGCGAGCCGGTGAAGACGGTCACGGTGCCGGTCGGGTGCACGCGCACCTCGCCGGCCTCGAACAGCCCGGCGCGGGCGCCGAGCGCACCGGCGATGTTGCTCGGTGCGAGGCCGCAGGCCTCGATGTAGCAGCTGTAGCCGAGGCCGCGCAGCTTGCCCTTCGCCTTCGAGGCCGCCTTGCGCGCCGGGTAGCCGGCCACCTCGGCCATCGCCATCGCCTTGTCGAGGTGTGCGGCGTAGTCGCCGATGTCGTAGGTCAGCCCGACCGGCGTCGCGTACGGGAACTCGGTGATGAAGTTCTGGCGCCGGATCGCGGCCGGGTCCATCTTCAGGTCGCGCGCGGCCTGCTCGACGATGCGCTCGACGACGTAGGTCGCCTCGGGCCGCCCCGCGCCGCGATACGCATCGACCGGCGCGGTGTTCGTGAACACCGCCTTCACTTCGGCGTAGATCGCCGGCGTCTTGTACTGGCCGGCGAGCAGGGTCGCGTACAGGATCGTCGGCACGCTCGACGCGAAGGTCGACAGGTACGCGCCCATGTTCGCGATCGTCTTCACGCGCAGCGCGAGGAACATGCCCTTCGCGTCCATCGCGAGCTCGACCTTCGTGACGTGGTCGCGGCCGTGCGCGTCGGTCAGGAAGGCCTCGCTGCGATCGGCCGTCCACTTGATCGGCCGGCCGACATGCTTGCTGGCCCAGACCAGCGCGACGTCTTCCGGGTACAGGAAGATCTTCGAGCCGAAACCGCCGCCGACATCCGGCGCGATCACGCGCACCTTCGATTCGGGCAGGCCGAGCACGAACGCGCACATCAGCAGCCGCTCGACGTGCGGGTTCTGGTTCGCGACGTACAGCGTGTAGCTCTCGTCGTGCTTGGTGTAGCTCGCGTTGACCGCGCGCGGCTCCATCGCGTTCGGGATCAGCCGGTTGTTGACGATGTCGAGCGTGCTGACCTGCGCGGCAGTCTTGAACGCGGCGTCGACCGCATCCTTGTTGCCGTGGCCCCAGTCGTAGCAGACGTTGTTCGCGACCTCGTCGTGCACCGTGCCCGCATGGCCCTCGGCCTGCGTGATGTCGATCACCGCGGGCAGCTCGTCGTAGTCGACGACGATCAGCTCGGCCGCGTCCTTGGCCTGCAGCAGCGTCTCGGCGACGACCAACGCGATCTGGTCGCCGACATGGCGCACCTTGCCCTGCGCCAGCACCGGGTGCGGCGGCTCCTTCATCGGCGAGCCGTCCTTGCTGTGGATCAGCCAGCCGCACGGCAGGCCACCGACCTTGGCATCGGCGAGGTCGGCGCCGGTGAAGATGCGGATGACGCCGGGCGCGGCCTTCGCGGCATCGAGGTCGATCGACCGGATGCGCGCGTGCGCGTGCGGCGAGCGCAGGAACGCGGCGAAGGTCTGGCCGTGCATCACGACGTCGTCGGTGTACTGGCCGGCGCCGGTCAGGAAGCGCGCGTCTTCGCGGCGGCGCAGCGGCTGGCCGATCGGGCTGAGAGGAGGAACGGACATGTCGGTCATGGTGTGCTCCTCAGGCCGCGGTGGACGACGCGACCTTGGCGCCGGACTGGCAGAACTGGATCGCCTTGACGATGTTCTGGTAACCGGTGCAGCGACAGATGTTGCCGTCCAGACCCTCGCGGATCTCCGCTTCGGTCGCCTTCGGGTTGTCGGCCAGCAGCTGCACCGCCGACATCACCATGCCCGGCGTGCAGAAGCCGCATTGCAGACCGTGGCACTCGCGGAACGCCTCCTGCATCGGGTGCATTGTTCCGTTTTGGGCCAGGCCCTCGATCGTCGTGATCTGCGCGCCCTGCGCCTGCGCGGCCAGCATCGAACACGACTTCACGGCACGGCCGTTCAGGTGCACGGTGCAGGCCCCGCATTGCGCGGTGTCGCAGCCGACGTGCGTCCCGGTGAGTTGCAGGTTCTCGCGCAGCAGCTGCACCAGCAGCGTTCGCGGGTCGACGCTGACGCTGACGGCTTGGCCGTTGACGGTCAATGAAATGGGAACGCTCACGGTGAGTCTCCTGTGAAAGGGCGGGTAGGCCGGTGGGTCGCGCTCGATCGACGCTTGGGGCATTGTTCGAGCATGGCGGCTCCACGCACAGCGCGGGGTTTCCCTAGGAGCCTGGGCGGCAGAGAACGGGGCCCGCGCCGCGAAGCCCCGACACGCTCAGATGGCGCAGCTGCGAAAGCCGAAGAAGCCGTCGTCGCTGCCGGGCGCCGCGGCGTCGCGCGCGGTCGCGCTGCGCAGCCGGCCACGGGTCGCGAACGACGCGCCACGCAGCACGCGCGGCGTGTCTGCAGCAGGCGCGCCGGCGTCCGGATCCTGGCCGGGTGCGGCGGCAACGAAGCCCGGATACGGCCGCAGCGTGCCGGCCGTCCACTCGCGCACCTCGCCCCAGCGCAGCCCGCGTGTCGCGCCCTGCAGCGCCGCGGCTTCCCACTCGGCCTCGCCGGGCAGGCGCCGGCCGGCCCAGCGGCACCAGGCGTCGGCCTCGAACCAGCTGGCATGCACGACCGGCTGCGCGAGCGGCACGCGCACGAGCTTGCCGAAGCGCTGCTGCAGCACGCCATGGCGCATCTGGTCGACGAAGCGCGGCGTGCGCCGCCCCTGGGCCTGCACCCAGGCCCAGCCGGCGTCGCTCCAGTGGCGCCGGTCGTCATAGCCGCCGTCCTCGACGAACTCGCCGTACTGCGCCCAGCTCACCGGCTGCGCATCGATCTCGAACTCGGGCAGTGCGACCTCGTGCGCCCACTTCTCGCGATCGGGCACGAAGCCACCCGGCGCGCTGCCGAGCGGGCAGCGCGTCGCGGGAAACAGCAGCGGCGGGCGCACCGGCCGCGTCGCCAACGGGCCGAGCAGGGCGGTGTCGAAAGCCAGGGCCTGCGACAGCTGTGCGAAGCGCTCGACGCACGCATCCTCGCGCAGCAGCGCGAGGCGATAGAAGTACAGCGCGTCGTCGTCCCCGGCCGCGGCGTCGAGCAGTTCGAGCGTGGTCTCGAGGGTGTCGACGAGGTACTGGCGGACCGTCTGCAGATCGGGCAACGGGATGGGGCTCGCGGCCTCGAACAGCGCATCGGCCTGCGGCAGGATCGACGCCAGCTTCGGCCGGCTCGCATCGCAGCGCTCGCCGCGCTGGCGCTGCACGTTGCGGGCGATCCAGTACTCCTGGAACCAGCCGAGCCGGCCCAGTTCCCACAGCAGCGGCGCCGCGCCGCCCGGCGCAGCGGATTCGAAGGCCGCGGCCCAGCGCAGGCTGTGGTTGCGCGCGTCGATCAGCGCCAGCGACAGCAGCTCGCGGCCGGCGTGGCGCATCTGCGCCGTGTCCACGTTCGCGACTTCAACGCCCTGCACTGGCGACTCCTGCGGCAACCGCGCCGGTTGCGGACGATTGTGGCAGCGTGGCGACGCGACCCCTTCGGGCGGCCCGGCGCGAATACTGTACACAATCACAGCACCCCGGCACAATCGAAGCATGCCGCAGCGACTGATCGCCCATCTCGACATGGACGCGTTCTACGCGTCGGTCGAGCTGCTGCGCTACCCCGATCTGCGCGGCCGTGCGGTCGTGATCGGCGGTGGGCGGCGGCATCAGCCGGTCACCCGGGCCGACGGCACACGCGAGTACGCGCTGCTGCGCGAGTACACCGGCCGCGGCGTGATCACGACCAGCACCTACGAGGCGCGCGCGCTCGGCGTGTTCTCGGCGATGGGCGTGATGAAGGCCGCCAAGCTCGCGCCCGATGCGGTGCTGCTGCCGGTCGACTTCGACGAATACCGCAAGTACTCGCGCCTGTTCAAGGCGGCGGTGCGCAGCGTCGCGCCGGTCGTCGAAGACCGTGGCGTCGACGAGATCTACATCGACCTGAGCGACGCCCCCGGCGCGCAGCTCGACGCCGGCCGCGCGATCGCGCAGCGCCTGAAAGACGCGGTGTTCGAGGCCACCGGCGGCCTGACCTGCTCGATCGGCGTGACGCCGAACAAGCTGCTGTCCAAGCTCGCCTCCGAGCTCGACAAGCCGAACGGCCTGACGCTGCTCGGCCCGCAAGACATCGCGACCCGCATCTGGCCGCTGGCCGCGAAGAAGGTCAACGGCATCGGCCCGAAGGCGAGCGAGAAGCTGGCCGGCCTCGGGCTGCACACCGTCGGCGACATCGCCGCGGCCGAGCCTTCGTTCCTGATCGAGCACTTCGGCAAGAGCTTCGGCGCGTGGCTGCACGCGGCCTCGCACGGGCGCGACGAGCGGCCGGTCGTCACCTTCAGCGAACCGAAGTCGATCAGCCGCGAGACCACCTTCGAGCGCGACCTGCACGCGGTGCGCGACCGCGCCGTGCTCGGCGAGATCTTCACCGAGCTGTGCGTGCAGCTCGCCGGCGACCTGACCCGCAAGGGCTACGCCAGCCGCACGATCGGCATCAAGCTGCGCTTCGACGATTTCAGGATCGTCACGCGCGACCTGAGCCTGCCGGCGCACACGATGGACGCGCGCACGATCCGCCGCGCCGCCGGCGAATGCCTGAAACGCGTCGACCTGACACGGCGGCTGCGCCTGCTCGGCGTGCGCGCCGGCGCACTCGCGACACTGTCCGAGCTCGTCGCGCCGCTGCACACCGGCGGGGTGCTGCCGGCCAGCGTGCGCGAGCCGGCCGCCAGCTACAACCTGCCGCTGTTCGACGCCCCGCCGCCGCCCTGAGCCGCCAGCCGCGCGCATGCCGTAGAGTGCGCAGCCGGCGCGCCGCACGCGCGCGTTGCATCGTCCAGTCCGAAAATAACGAGGGAGCGCCCATGCCCGTGATCACCCACATCGAAGACCTGCGCGTGCTCGCCGAGAAGCGCGTGCCGCGCATGTTCTACGACTATGCCGATTCGGGCTCGTACACCGAGAGCACCTACCGCGCGAACCAGAGCGACTTCCAGAAGATCAAGCTGCGCCAGCGCGTCGCGGTCAACATGGAGAACCGCACGCTGCGCACGCAGATGGTCGGCATCGACACCGCGATGCCGGTCGCGATCGCGCCGACGGGTCTGACCGGCATGCAGCATGCCGATGGCGAGATCCTCGGCGCGCTCGCGGCGCAGAAGTTCGGCATCCCGTTCACGCTCTCGACGATGAGCATCTGCTCGATCGAGGACATCGCGGCGGCGACGCGCGCGCCGTTCTGGTTCCAGCTCTACGTGATGAAGGACCGCGATTTCATCGAACGCCTGATCGACCGCGCCAAGGCCGCGAACGTCAGCGCGCTGATGCTGACGCTGGACCTGCAGATCCTCGGCCAGCGCCACAAGGACCTGAAGAACGGCCTGAGCGCGCCGCCGAAACCGACGCTCGCCAACCTGCTCAACCTGATGACCAAGCCGCGCTGGTGCCTGGGCATGCTGGGCACGAAGCGGCGCAGCTTCGGCAACATCGTCGGCCACGCCAAAGGCGTCGGCGACCTGTCGTCGTTGAGCTCCTGGACGGCCGAGCAGTTCGACCCGGCACTGAGCTGGAACGATGTCGAATGGATCAAGAAGCGCTGGGGCGGCAAGCTGATCCTGAAGGGCATCATGGACGCGGAAGACGCGCACCTCGCGGTCGAGAGCGGCGCCGACGCGATGATCGTTTCCAACCACGGCGGGCGCCAGCTCGACGGCGCGCCGTCGTCGATCGAGGCCTTGCCGGCGATTGTGCAGGCGGTCGGCAAGATGATCGAGGTCTGGATGGACGGCGGCATCCGCTCGGGGCAGGACGTGCTGAAGGCCGTCGCGCTCGGTGCCCGGGGCACGCTGATCGGCCGCTCGTTCCTCTACGGCCTGGGTGCGATGGGCGAGGTCGGCGTCACGCGCGCGCTCGAGATCATCGCGAAGGAACTCGAGATCACGATGGCCTTCTGCGGCCACACCGACATCCGCACCGTCGACCGCGGGGTGCTGTTGCCGGGCACCTACCCGACCTGACCCATCTTGCAGCGCCTGTTGCCCGAATCGGTGCTTCGACGGTCCGGCCTGGCGCTGCCGCTCGCGTGGCGCATCTACGCCGCGTTCTTCCTGTACGCGTTCGGAATGGGCGGCATCTTCCCCCGGCTGCCGGAGATTCAGCGCGGGCTCGGCGTCGCGGAAGGGCCGTTCGGGCTCGCGCTGATCGGCGCCGCCTGCGGCACGATGGTGTCGCTGAGCTTCGGCGGGCGCCTGCTGGCGCGCCTCGGCCACCGGCAGGCACTGCTCGGGCTGATGGCGCTGCTGCCGGCCTGCTACGCGATCGCGTCGACTGCGGCCGACCCGTTGACCTTGTTCGCGCTGCTGTTCCCGGCCGGCCTGTGCATCGGCGCGATCGAGATCATCGTCAACCTCGAGGCCGATCGCGCCGAGCACCAGGCCGGGCGGCGCTTCATGAACCGGGCGCACGGCTTCTGGAGCATCGGCTTCTTCGCCGCCGGGCTGCTGGGCGCGCTGCTGTCGCAGCTCGGCGTTTCGCCGCAGGCGCATCTGGCGCTGGTGGTGCCGGTCGAGCTGGCCGGGATCGCGCTGCTGCTCGGCCGCTTCGACGCGGCGCCGCACCGTGGGTCCGCCGGCGCCGCGCCGGCCCATGTCGCGCGGCCGACCCGGGGCGTGCTGCTGCTGGTCGCGGTCACGCTGTCGGCGATGGTGCTCGAAGGCGCCGGCGCCGACTGGTCGGCGATCTACATGCGCGACGTGTTCGGCGCGACGCCGTTCGTGGCCGGCGGCGCGGTCGCGACCGGCGCGCTGGCCCAGGCGATCGCACGGCTGCTGGCCGATCGTTTCGTCGAGCGCCATCAGCCGGTCGCGGTCGCGCGCGTGCTGCTGGGCGTGCTCGGCGCCGGCACCTTGCTGGTGTTCATGGCGCCGGCGGGTTGGCTCGCACTGCTCGGCTTCGCATTGATGGGCATCGGCACGAGCGCGATCTTCCCGCTCGCGATGTCGGCGGCCGCGCAGCGCACCGACCGCGCGCCGGCCACCAACGTCGCCGCACTGGCGCAGATCTCGTTCGTCGCGTTCCTGCTCGGACCGCCGCTGCTCGGCCACGTCGCGCAGGCCTTCGGCATCCGCTGGGCGTTCGGCGTCGGGCTGCCGCTGGTCGCGCTGAGCCTGCTTGCCGCGTCGGCGCTGCGCGCGCGCTGACGCGCCGTCAAGCTGGGGGCTTTCCCGACGCGTCGGTGCGGACTACAGTGAAGTCAGGGGCTCGGAACGCATCGGGGGCTTCGATGACGCTGGCACAACTTCATGAACTCAAGGTCTGGCACTTCCGGCAAGGCCGCCGGCACCCGGTCGAGAAGGCGCTCTGGGACCTGGTGCTGACCATCTGGCTGCTCGGCTGGATCGGCGCGCCGACCGCGTTGCTGCTCGAGCTCTCGTGGGCCGAGCTGGCCTGCATCGGCGCGCTGTTCGTGCCCGGGCTCTACGTCGCGCTGCGCCGCCACCTGCACAACAAGCGGCGGCTGCGCTGCGACTGGATCATCGCGCTCAGATGACGGCCCCAAGACGCGTGCGGCGTCGCCCCCCGAGGGGAACTCGGGCCGCTGAGGTCCACGAGGTGGACCTCTTCGTGGTCCATGGCGGCCCGGCGCCGGCCCGAGCCGCTCAGAGCTGGCGGGTTTCGAAGGTGTTGCACTGATCCGGGCTACCTGACTCGAAGCCGCGCTTGAACCAGCCGACGCGCTGCGCGCTCGTGCCGTGCGTGAAGCTCTCGGGCACGACCGCGCCGCGCGACTTGCGCTGCAGCGTGTCGTCGCCGATCTGCGATGCGGCGTTCAGCGCGGTCTCGATGTCGCCCTGCTCGAGCCGCCAGGTGCTGACGGCCTGCGAGCGCTTGGCCCAGACGCCGGCGAAGCAATCCGCCTGCAGCTCGAGGCGCACGCTCATCGCGTTGGCCTGCGCCTGGCTGCCGCGCTGGCGCGCCGCGTCGACCTTGTCGCTGATGCCGAGCTGGTTCTGCACATGGTGGCCGACCTCGTGCGCGATCACGTAGGCCTGTGCGAACTGGCCCGGTGCGCCCAGGCGCTGGCTCAGCGTGTTGAAGAACGACATGTCGAGGTAGACCTTGCGGTCGGCCGGGCAGTAGAACGGGCCCATGGCCGCATCGCCCTGGCCGCAGCCGGTCGGTTCGACGTCGCTGAACAGGCGCAGCTTCGGCGGCTGGTAGGTCTGGCCGGCATCGCGGAACACGTCGGTCCAGACCTGCTCGGTGCTGCTCAGCACCTGCGAAACGAATCTGGCCTGCGTGTCGCCGGCCGGCGGCCGCGCGGCCGGCCGGGGTGCGCTCTGCTGCATCGGCGTTCCGCCGCCGCTGAGCAGACCCAGCACCTGAAGCGGGTTGATGCCGAAAATCCAGCCCGCCACCAGCGCAATCGCCACGGTGCCCAGGCCGATGCCGCCACCGCCACCGAATCTGAAGCCACCGCCCCCGCCGCCGTCCGATCCGCGCGCATCCTCGACGTTCGAGCTCTCTTCCTGACCATCCATCCTCATCGCGCTGCTCCTTGGCTGCTCACGCGCCGCAGGTCGATGCGCCGGCCGTCGCGTGAGGCGATGGTAGCGCGCGCTGTCAGGTCTTCGGCAGGGTCACGCCGCGCTGGCCCTGGTACTTGCCGCCGCGGTCCTTGTAGCTGGTCTCGCAGACCTCGTCGCTCTCGAAGAACAGCACCTGCGCGCAGCCCTCGCCGGCGTAGATCTTGGCCGGCAGCGGCGTCGTGTTGCTGAACTCGAGCGTCACGAAGCCTTCCCATTCGGGCTCGAACGGCGTCACGTTGACGATGATCCCGCAGCGCGCGTAGGTGCTCTTGCCCAGGCAGATCGTCAGCACGTTGCGCGGGATGCGGAAGTACTCCATCGTGCGCGCCAGCGCGAAGCTGTTCGGCGGGATCACGCAGACATCCGCGTGGATGTCGACGAAGCTCTTCTCGTCGAAGTTCTTCGGGTCGACGACCGTGCTGTAGATGTTCGTGAAGACCTTGAACTCGGGTGCGCAGCGAATGTCATAGCCGTAACTGCTCGTACCGTAGCTGACGATCCGGTTCCCGGCCTCGTCGGCGCGGACCTGCCCCGGCTCGAACGGTTCGATCATGCCGGTGGTCTCCGCCATGCGGCGGATCCACTTGTCGCTCTTGATGCTCATGCGCGCCCCTGCGGAAGATGCACGGATTGTAGGGATCGCGTCACGGCGCCCCCCCGTTGCCATGGCCCCCCCGGTGGCGCCTGCATAGCGATTCGCCTAACATTCACACAGCAAGACCACCGATGGAGACTGCGATGCGTGCTGCCACCGATCTGCTCAGCGGGTACGCCCGATACCACCGCGATCAACGCAACATCGTCAGTCACTTCATCGGCGTGCCGATGATCGTGTTCGCGATCGGCGTGCTGCTCGCACGTCCGGCCTTCGGCCTCGGCGGCCTCGCGCTCAGCCCGGCCTGGATCGCGTTCGCGTTGAGCACGGCCTGGTACCTGACGCGCGGCAACCTCGTGCTCGGGATCGCGGTGAGTGCGTGTGTCGGCGGCTTGCTGCTCGGCGCGCACCAGGTCGCGTACGGCAGCACCGCGGCGTGGCTCGGTTGGGGCGTCGGCAGCTTCATCGTCGGCTGGGTGATCCAGTTCGTCGGCCACTGGTACGAGGGCCGCAAACCGGCCTTCGTCGACGACATCGTCGGCCTGCTGGTCGGCCCGATGTTCGTGACCGCCGAGGCGCTGTTCATGATGGGCTGGAACAAGCCGCTGCTCGCCGAGATCGAGCGCCGCGCCGGCCCGACCGTGCTGCGCGACATCGCGAGAATCGCCTAGGCCCTAGTCGGCCGTCGCCGGCTTCGCATACGCGAAGCGTTCGGCGTGCGTGAGCAGGAACGCCGTCACCGCTTCGACATCGTTCAGGTCGAGCACCGGCAGACCGGTCGGCTCGGGCAGTTGCGTGGCGCTGTCGGTGCAGATCGCCACGATGTGCGGGTCCTGCGGATACTGCGCCGGCTTGTCGGTCGCAGCGCGCCAGATCTCGATCTTCGGCAGCGCGGCGCGCTTGAAGCCTTCGACCAGCACCCAGTCGCAGCCGGCGAGCTCGTCGATCAGGTCGTGCACGGTCGGATCGGCGCGCGTCTCGAACTCGCGGATCTTCGCGAGGCGCCGGTCCGATGCGATCACGACCTCGAACGCGCCGGCGTTCCGATGCCGCCATGAATCCTTGCCTTCGTGGTCGATGTCGAACGCGTGGTGCGCGTGCTTGACGACCGAGACGCGCTGCCCGGCGAGCTTCAGGCGCACGATCAGCTGCTCGACCAGCGTGGTCTTGCCGGAACCAGAATAGCCGCAGAAGCCGATCACGTTCATGGTCGCGAGGGTCGTGAGAAGTTGTTTCGGGAGGCCGCGAACGAACGCGCGCCGGCAGTGTATGCGGGGCGCGCCAACCCACGCTCCGATAATGGCGCGCGGCGCCATCCTGCCGACTTCATTCCTTCCGACATGCACGACTTCTGGCCCGCGAGCGGTCATGCCCACCTCGAACCGACATCGCGCGGCTGGCTGCGGCCGACCGACGCCTGGCTGCGGCCGTGGCTCGAGGGGCCCGAGCTCGCACTGGTCGAGGCATCGTGCGCCGCCGAGACCGCGCTGCACGACGCGCTGCTCGCGTCGCCCTCGCGGCGCGTGTCCGGCGCCGAACTCGACGCGATTGGCGACGCCGATGCGCGCGCCAACTACCGGATGTTCCTCGCATTCCGCGACGCGCTGCTCGGCGCCGGCACGCTCGAGGCCTACTACCTCGGCCTGATGCGCAGCGGCCGCGTGACGATCCCGCCGGCCTTCGTCGAACGCATCGTGCAGGCGATCGTGCGGCACCTGCTCGACGCGAGCGGCGACGCGTTCGAGGCGCGCGCCGCCGAGATGCTGTTCCGCCCGCAGCGCCTCACGCTGACCGATGGCCGGTTGCTCGCCGCCGACCTCGCGACCATCGACCTGCTGAACGAAACCGCCGGCTTCGGCGATCTCGGCCGCCTGCTCGTGCAGAGCAATGCGCCGATGGCCGCGCTGCAGATGACGGTGCTGGGCGCCGACAACGCCGCCGAGTACTGGCCGCGCAGTGCGCGCCACGTGTTCGTGCTCGACCTGACGCACGAAGTCTCGAACGAAGTCGGCCATGGCCTGATGTTCACGTTGACCCGCGCGCACTCGGGGCTGAAGGCACTCGCGCGCGTGCTCGAGCGCTGGGTCGCGCACCTGCTCGGCGTGCAGGTCACGATCACGCCGCTGCAGAAGATCGACGACGACGCCTGGCGCTGGCACCTCGGCCTCGATGTCGAATCGACCGCGCTGCTGAACGACCTGTACGAAGACCGGCCGGTCGAGGCGGACCGCCTGCAGCGCCTGGTCAGCCTGTTCCGGCTCGACTTCGCGAACCCCGGCGAGATGCGCACCGATGTCGCCGGCAAGCCGGTCTACCTGGGACTTGCGATGACCGCCGACGGCACGCTCAAGCTCAAGCCCCAGAACCTGCTGCTGAACCTGCCGCTCGCGACTTCGATGTAGCGGATTTTTCCTTGCGGTAGTTCCACCACGGCAGCACCTGGCGCAGCGACAGCACCTCGCCGCAGCGCTCGGCGGCGTGGCCGGGGATCGCGTCGAGTGCCGCTCGCCACGCGGGCGACTGCAGCGCCTCCAGCAGGCTCAGCACATGCGGGTGCTTCAGGTGCGCGGCGAGCGTGACGAGGAAGTACTGCTCGTGCACGAGCGGCACGAAGTCCAGCCCCTTCGCCTGCGCGGCCGGCAAGGTGCCGAAAGCCGCGTCGGCGTGGCCGCTCGCGACAGCCTCGGCCGCGGCCTGGTGCGAGCGTTCGCCGCGTTCGAACCCCTCGATGCGCGAGCTTGCGATCCGCGCGGACGCCAGCAGTTCGTCGAGCACGACGCGGGTGCCGCTGCCGCGCGGGCCGTTCGCGAAGCGCAGCCCGGCACGCGCGAGATCACGCACCGCGCCGATCGCCGACGGGTTGCCGGGCGCAACGATCAGGCCTTGCGCACGCCGCGCGAAGCCGATCAGCTTGTGGCGCCCGGGCTTCAGCAGGCTGCGGTAGGTGCGCGCGGTCGGCGAGCGCAGCGATGCCGCGGTCAGCGCGTGGAAGCCGGCGAGCAGGCAGCGCCCGTCGTTCAACGCGGCGAGCGCGTCGACGCTGCCGGTGAATTCGAGGTCGAGGTGCAGCTGCGGGCCGAGGCGATCACGCAGGCGCGGCAGCGCCTCGTCGAAGCTGGCGAACAGCGTGACGACGCCGGCGCTGTCGTCGAATGCGAGCGCGAACGCGCGTTCGAGCTCGCTGCGCAACGCCTCGATCTGCGGCGCGAGCCGCGCCAGCGCGCGCCGCTCCGACCACAGCAGCTTCTCGCCGAACGGCGCGAGCGTGGCCGGCTGGCCCTTCGCCCACAACACCAGCGGCTGGCCGAGCTCGACCTCCCAGCGCTTGAGCTCACCCCAGACGTGGCGATACGAAAGCCCGAGCCGGCGCGCGGCGCCCGAGATCGAGCCGGTCGCGTGCACCGCGGCGAGCATCGCGAGCAGCGGATGGTGCAACGCGCGTTCCGGCTGCCGCTCGTCGGACAAGGTGTAGGCCAGTTGCACCCTATGCATGGAAGTTCATATCGCATTGCGCAGCGCGCGCCGTGGAAAATCAGCCAACAAGTATGAGAGATGTCCGTTGAGCGCCTTCGCCGAGAGTTTTCGCACCGCCGTCGCGCTGGTGCTCGAGGTCGACCCGGTGCTGTGGCGCACCGTGCGCCTGTCGCTGCTGGTCAGCGTCTCGGCGTGCGTGATTGCCGCCGGCTTCGGCCTGGCGGGCGGCGCCTGGCTCGCGGTCGCGCGCTTCCCCGGCCGGCGCCCGCTGCTCGCGCTGCTGAACACGCTGCTCGCGCTGCCGTCGGTCGTCGTCGGGCTGGTCGTGTACCTGCTGCTGTCGCGCAGCGGGCCGCTCGGCGCCTGGGGCATCCTGTTCACGCCGGGCGCGATGGTGATCGCGCAGACGATCCTGGTGCTGCCGGTGATCGCCGCGCTGTCGCGCCAGCTCGTCGCCGACAGCCTGCGCGACGGCGGCGACCAGCTGCGCTCGATGGGCGCGCGGCCGTTCACCTGCGCGCTGCTGATGCTGCTGCACGAGCGCTGGGCGGTCGCGACGATCCTGCTGACGGCGTTCGGCCGTGCGGTCTCGGAGGTCGGCGCGGTGATGATCGTCGGCGGCAACATCGACGGCGTCACGCGCGTCATCACGACGACGATCGCGCTCGAGACAAGCAAGGGCGACCTGCCGCTCGCACTCGCACTCGGCCTCGTGCTGCTCGCGCTGGTCGGACTCGTGAACGCGGGCATCGCGATGGCGCAGCGCACCCAGCTCGTCGCCGCGATCAACACATCGGCGGCGGCGCGATGAGCAACACCCGGGCCGCCGCGATGCTGAGCCTGGAGCATGTCGGCGTGCGCCATGGTGCGGTGACCGCGCTGCGCGAGGTCAGCCTGCGCATCGAGCGCGGCGACTTCATCGCGCTGATCGGCGCCAACGGCTCGGGCAAGACGACGCTGCTGCAGGCGCTGCACGGCCTCGTCGCGCACAGCGGCTTGCGCGTCGTCGCGCCGCAGGCGGCGGCGCAGGTGATGGTGTTCCAGCGTCCGTTCATGCTGCGCCTGTCGGTCTGGAACAACCTGCGCGTCGCGCTGTGGCTGGCGCGCGTACCCGCCGATGAACGCGGCACGCGCGCGACCGAGGCGCTGCGGCGCGCCGGCCTGCTCGAGCTGCGCGACCGGCCGGCGCGGGCGCTGTCGGGCGGCCAGCAGCAGCGCCTCGCGCTCGCTCGCGCATGGGCGACACGCCCGGCGCTGCTCTTCCTCGACGAGCCGACCGCGAACCTCGACCCGTCGGCGAAGAAGGAGATCGAGGCGCTGCTCGTCGACCTGAAGGCCGACGGCATGACGATGGTGATGAGCACGCACAACCTCGGCCAGGCCAAGCGCCTCGCGACGCGTGTGGTCTACCTCGATCACGGCTCGATCCGCGCCGATCTGCCGACCGCGCGCTTCTTCGGCGAGCAGGTTGATGCCAGGGCCGACCTGTTTCTCAAAGGCGAACTGACATGGAACGACGAATGACAACAACGAAGATCGTGACGCTCGGCCGCCGCGCCGCCCTCGCCTGCGGGCTGGTCGCGCTCGGCGCGCTCGCGCAGCCGGCCGCGGCCCAGGACAGCAGCAACCGCTCGATCGTGATGGCCTCGACCACCAGCACCGAACAGTCGGGCCTGTTCCCGCACCTGCTGCCGGTGTTCATGAAGGCGCGCGGCATCGAGGTGCGTGTCGTCGCGGTCGGCACCGGCCAGGCGCTCGACATGGGCCGGCGCGGCGACGCCGACATCCTGTTCGTGCACGACCAGCCGGCCGAGGAGAAGTTCGTCGCCGAAGGCCACGGCCTGTCGCGCCGGGCCGTGATGTACAACGACTTCGTGCTGATCGGGCCGGCCAACGACCCGGCCGGCGTGCGTGGCCAGGACATCGTCGTCGCGCTCGGCCGCCTCGCGAACTCGAACGCAGCCTTCGTCTCGCGCGCCGACAAGAGCGGCACCCACGCGGCCGAGCTGCGCTACTGGAAGAGCGCCGGCATCGACGACCCGGCCGTCAAGGTTGCCGGCAAGCTGTTCGACTACCGCGGCTGCGGCTGCGGCATGGGGCCGGCATTGAACATCGCGTCGAGCGCCGATGCCTATGTGCTCGCCGACCGCGGCACCTGGCTCGCGTTCAAGAACCGCGGCAACCTGAAGGTGCTGGTCGAGGGCGACCGGCGCTTGTTCAACCAGTACGGCGTGATCGTCGTGAACCCGGCGAAGCACCCGCAGACCAAGACCGAACTCGCGCAGGCGTTCTCCGACTGGATCGTGTCGCCCGAAGGGCAGGCGACGATCGCGGCCTACAAGATCGGCGGCGAGCAGCTGTTCTTCCCGAACGCGGGCATCGCAACCCGATGACCCGCGCCGGCGCCGGCGAAATACACTGCCGCGCATGATCGACAAACAAGACATCACCGGCCTGATCCTGGCCGGCGGCCGCGGCAGCCGCATGGGCGGCGTCGACAAGGGCCTGCAGAACCACCACGGCATGCCGCTGGCGATGCATGCACTGCTGCGTCTGGCGCCGCAGGTCGGCCAGATCCTGATCAATGCGAACCGCAACCTCGGCGCCTACGAGTCGATGGGCGTGCCGGTCTGGCCCGACACGCTGGCCGACTACGCCGGGCCGCTCGCGGGCTTCCTGACCGGCCTGGAGCGCTGCGAGACGCGCTACCTCGTGACCGTGCCCTGCGATTCGCCGCTGTTCCCGGCCGACCTGGTCGCGCGCCTCGCGCAGGCGCTCGCCGCCGACGATGCCGAGATCGCGATGGCCGCAACGCGTGACGACAGCGGCGCCCTGCAGGTCCAGCCGGTGTTCTGCCTGATGAAGACCGAGCTGATCGAAAGCCTGCTGCGCTTCACGCAGGGCGGCCAGCGCAAGATCGACAAGTGGACCGCGCTGCACCGCTGCGTCGAGGTGCCGTTCGACGATGCGCTCGCGTTCGCGAACGCCAACACGCCCGACGAATTGAAGGCACTGCAGCAGCATGGCTGACGCCACGGCCCCGAAGCTGCCGCGCTCGCTGCGCGAGATCGCCGCGGTCGTGGCTGGCTACGACCCGCAGGCGCTGCCGGTCGCGCAGGCGCAGGAGTTCATCGCGCGGCTCGTGCCGAAGCCGCAGACGGTCGAGATGCTGGCGCTGCGCGCGGCGCTCGGCCGCGTGCTCGCGCGCGACATCGTCTCGGCGATCGACGTGCCGGCGCACGACAACTCGGCGATGGACGGCTATGCGCTGCGCGGCGCCGATCTTCTGCAGGACGCGGTCACCGTGCTGCAGGTCGCCGGCAGCGCGTTTGCGGGTCAGGCCGGCCAGGCCGACGTGGCCAGCGCCGCCCCGGGCCAGTGCGTGCGCATCATGACCGGCGCGGTGATGCCGGCCGGTCTCGACACGGTCGTGCCGCAGGAATTCGTCAAGGTCGACGGCGAGCGCGTCAGCATTCCCGACGGCGTGGTTCGGCGCGGCGACAACCGCCGCCTCGCCGGCGAAGACCTCGCGCGCGGCGAGGCTGCGCTGACCGCCGGCCGCGTGCTGCGCCCGGCCGATCTGGGCCTGCTCGCGTCGCTCGGCCAGGCCGAGGTGCCGGTGTTCCGGCGCCTGCGCGTCGCGTTCTTCTCGACCGGCGACGAGTTGCGCTCGATCGGCGAGACGCTGCCCGCCGGCTGCGTCTACGACAGCAACCGCTACACGCTGTGGGGCATGCTCGAGCGGCTCGGCGTCGAGCTGATCGACATGGGCGTCGTGCGCGACGACCCCGCGGCGCTCGAAGCGGCGTTCCGCGCCGCGGCGCGCGATGCCGATGCGGTGATCACGTCGGGCGGCGTCAGCGTCGGCGAGGCCGATCACACGAAGATGGTGATGGCCAAACTCGGCGACGTGCTGTTCTGGCGCATCGCGATGCGGCCGGGCCGGCCGATGGCGATCGGGCGCATCGGCGGCGGCGACAGCGATGGCCACAGCGCGATCCTGTTCGGCCTGCCCGGCAACCCGGTCGCGGTGATGGTGACCTTCTACGCGCTGGTGCGCGACGCGCTGCTCGCGATGAGCGGTGCCACCGCGCAGGCGCTGCCGATGCTGCGCGCCGCCAGCGTCGAGGCGATCCGCAAGAAGCCCGGCCGCACCGAGTACCAGCGCGGCATCGTGACACGCGCGGCCGACGGCGCCTGGCAGGTGCGCATCACCGGCTCGCAAGGCTCGGGCATCCTGCGCAGCATGAGCGAGGCGAACGGGCTGGTCGTGCTGCACCACGCGCAGGGCAACGTCGCGGCCGGCGAAGCGGTCGACGTGCTGCCGTTCGACGGCCTGGTCTGACGGCGCAAGCCCGCCGGGCCTGTCACGGGCCGGTCACATCGGCCGGCGAGGATGCTCGGTTCCGTAACGCCGAGGACTCCGAATGATCTCCACGAAGAAAAAGGCCCTCTCGATCGCAGCCGCGCTGGCGCTGTGCGCCTTCGCCGCCGCGCCGGCCCGTGCGATCGACCTGATCGCGATCGGCAAGATGCCCGGCACGCTCGCGGACCACTCGGGCCAGGGCGCGCTGCTCGAGAACGGCGTGCGCGGCGATCTGCTCGGCGGCGTCGGATCGGGCCTGGCCTGGGCCGGCGGCAACACCTTCCTGGCGCTTCCGGACCGCGGCCCGAACGCGGTCGCGTGGAATCCCGCGGTCGACGACACGAGCAGCTACGTGCCGCGCTTCCACACCTTGCAGCTGGACCTGCAGCCCGTCGCCGATGCCGGCACCGGGCTCCCGTTCACGCTGACGCCGACGCTTCTCGGCACCACGCTGCTCTACAGCCACCAGCCGCTGAACTACGGCGGCAGCGTCGCGGGCTACCGCGCCGAGCCGGCCGCGAACGTGCCGTCGCGCCACTACTTCTCGGGGCGCTCCGACAACTTCGATCCGACGACGAGCTCGGGCGACACCCGCGACGCGCGCTTCGACCCGGAGGGCATCCGCGTCTCGGGCAACGGCAAGTTCGTCTACATCAGCGACGAGTACGGCCCCTTCCTGTACCAGTTCGATCGCAGCTCCGGCGCGCGCGTGCGCGCGATCCGTCTGCCCGCGAAGCTCGCGGTGGCGCACAAATCGGCGCGGGGCGCCGTCGAGATCTCGGGCAACACGGCCGGCCGGGTCGCGAACAAGGGCATGGAAGGCCTGGCGATCTCGCCCGACGGCAAGACGCTCTTCGGCTTCGTGCAGAGCCCGCTGATCGAGGACGGCGGCGACGGCGGCCGCGCGAACCGCATCGTGAGCGTCGACCTGGAGACCGAGGCGGTGCACGAGTACGCCTACGACAACTACCTGGCCGACAAGGCCAAGGCCTACAACAGCAGCGAGGTGCTCGCGCTGAACGGCCACGAGCTGCTCGTGCTCGAGCGCGACGGCAAGGGCCTCGGCGACGACAGCAAGGCGGTGGTCAAGCGCATCTACAAGATCGACCTCGCCGGCGCGACGGACGTGAGCGGCCTGAGCGGCGCGGCGGCGCTGCTGCCGAACGCGGTCGGCAAGTCGCTCTTCCTCGACATCGTCGCCAAGCTCACCGCAGCCGGAATCCAGGTCGAGAAGATTCCGGCCAAGCTGGAAGGGATGGCGTTCGGCGAGGATGTTGTTGTCGACGGGGTCGTCAAGCACACGCTGTACATCGGCAACGACAACGACTTCCTGGCGACGACGCCGGGCGGCCTGTCGAATCCGAGCCAGTGGTTCGTGTTCGCGTTCACCGCGGCCGACCTCGCGGGCTCGCCGTTCGTCAACCAGCAGTGGAGTGGCGGCATCGGCAGCCGCTGAACCTTTTCGCGGCGATTGGCATTAACCTCCGCGGGAGGGCGTTCCCCCCGGAGGGTGCTCATTGCTGCGTGACCACGCCGATCGAACCCGGGCCCCACCCGGCCCCGCACGCCAGACCGACGCGCCGGATGCGGCGCTCGTCGCGCGCGTCGTCGCGGGCGACGTGCACGCGTTCGAGTCGCTGTACCGGGCCTACCACCCGCGCCTGAGCCGCTTCATTGGCCTGATGACCCCGCGTCGATCGCTGATCGAAGAGGTGCTGAACGACACGATGCTGGTGGTCTGGAGACGCTCCGAGGCCTACAACGGGCAGTGCAAGGTCTCGACCTGGATCTTCGCGATCGCGTACCGCACGACGCTGAAGGCCCTGCGTCACCAGGACGAACCCGTCGGCGAGCCGGCGCCTGAGCAACTGCTATCCGACGGCGCGGGCCCGGAGCGCCAGCACAGCGGCCGCGAAACCAGCGCCGCGTTGGCGCGCGCGCTCGAAAGCCTGTCGGCCGAGCAGCGCAGCGCGCTGGTGCTGACCTACTTCCACGACCTGCCGTACGCCGAGATCGCCCAGATCGTCGATTGCCCGGTCGACACCGTCAAGACGCGCGTGTTCCATGGCCGGCGCCGGCTGCGGGCGCTGCTGTCCGGCGAACTGGAGGATTGGCTGTGAAGGCGCGCATCCTCGCGCTCGACAGCGACGAGCATCGGCAGGCTGAACTGCTGCTGCCCTGGTACGCGAACGGCACGCTGGATGCGGCGCAGCGCGCGCGGGTCGAAGCGCATCTCGCGCAATGCCCGCGTTGCCAGATCGACGCCGCGTTTCAGGCCCGGCTGCGGGAGGTGGGCGACAGCCTCGTTGCGCCCGCCGCCGACGCGGCGCCAGGCTGGGCCGCGCTTCGCGGGCGACTCGATGCGGAGCCGGCGGCTGCACGGCACCCGGCCGCCGGCCGCCGCCGGCGCTGGACCGGCTGGTGGCCGCTCGCGGTCGGCGTGCAAGCCGCGGTGATGCTCGGGCTGGCGATCGCCTGGGTCGGCGCGACGCTTCGCCCCGAGCCGTACCACGCGCTCGGCGCGGCGACGAGCGTGCCGGCCGCGAACGCGCTGGTGGTCTTCCGCCCCGAAGCGACCGAGGCGCAAATCCGGGCCGCGCTGCGCGCGAGCGACGCGCGGCTGGTCGGCGGGCCGACGGTGACCGACGCCTACCTGGTGCAGATCGCCGGTCCGGTCCCGCAGGCTCTCGGGCGACTGCGCGCGCAGCCGGCCGTGGCACGCGTGGAGTCGCTCGTCAGCGCGAGTTCGCGATGAGCATCAGGGCGTCGATCGCGGCCTGGATCGCGTGCTGCGCGCTGGCCTGCTGGGTGGCACGTGCCGGCGCGATCGAGCCGGGCCGAACGACCGGGGCCACGCGCCTCGATTCGCCGCAGCAGGTGCTGGTGCTGCTGAACCTGCCGGTCGCGCACTTTCGCGCCGACGGCAACTACTCGGGCGGCTACGCCAACACCGCGGGCGCCGCGGCCCGGCGGCGCATCGCGCAGTCGCTCGCGAGCGCGCATGGCCTGACGCTGGCGAGCGAATGGCCGATGCCGACCCTCGGCCTCGATTGCTACGTGATGGAGGTGCCCGCGCTGCAGGCCCCCGATGCGGTCGCCGCGCAGCTGGGCCGGGACCCGCGCGTCGCGTGGGCGCAGCCGATGAACGTCTTCCGGCCGCTGGCCCATGACGATGCGCTGTTCAGCCTGCAACCCGCGGCGCGCGAGTGGCAGCTGGACGAACTTCATGCCTCGGCGACGGGCCGCGACGTGCGCGTCGCCGTCATCGACAGCGGTGTCCAGCTCGATCATCCCGATCTGAACGGGCAGGTCGCGCTGAGCATGAACCTGATCGGCGACGAGCCTTCCGTTGCCGAGAACCACGGCACCGCGGTCGCCGGCATCATCGCCGCGCGTGCCGACAACCAGGTCGGGATTGCCGGCATCGCGCCGCAGGCCAGCCTGCTGGCGTTGCGCGCCTGCTGGCAGGCCGCCGAGACGACGCTGTGCAACACCCTCAGCCTGGCGCGTGCGCTGCAGGCGGCGATCGAGCAGGGTGCGCAGATCGTGAACCTGAGCCTGGGCGGGCCGCCCGATCGCCTGATCCGGCGCCTCGTGGAGGCCGCGCTGAAGCGCGGCATCGGCGTGGTCGCCGCGGTGAATCGTGCGGCGGCGGATGGCGGCTTTCCGGCCGGCATCGACGGCGTGGTCGCGGTCACCGACAAGCCGTCTGCAGCGGAGCCGCCCGCCGCATGGGCCGCGCCCGGCACCGACATTCCCACGACCCTGCCCGGCTCGCGCTGGGCCACGGTGTCGGGCGCGTCCTATGCGGCCGCGCACGTCAGCGGCCTGCTCGCGCTGATGCTCGATGCGCAGGCGCGCAGCGGCAAGGCGCGCGCGTCGTCGTCGATCGGCGCCGATCTCGTGCGGCGTGCCGACGGGCGCGTCGATGCCTGTGCGAGCCTGACGCGGGCCGGCGCGGCATGCGCCTGCGCATGCGACGGCGCCTCACGGACCGCGCCGATCGCCCCGATCGCGCGGCACTGATGTGCACGCGCCTCGATCACGCTGGCGTCGCTACCCGGCCGCCGGCGTCGTCGGGGTGGCGCTGGCCTTCAATGCGCACGCGCAGCTGGGTGCGAGCGTTGCGGCCGATTCGGACTACCGCTTTCGCGGGGTCTCGCTGAGCGACTCGAAGCCGTCCCTGCGCGTCACGCTGAACTACGATGCGCCGGTCGGGTGGTATGTCGGCGCATCGGCGACACGAGCCGAGCTGGCGCACGACGAGCGCTACATGCAGTGGCTCCCGTACGCCGGCCATGTGATGCGGCTCGACGACAGCCGACGCCTCGAATTCGGCGCCAGCTTCTCGCACTTCAGCGGCAACTCGGGCTACGACTACAGCGAGGCCTACGTCGGGCTGCTGTCCGATCGCTGGAGCGCGCGCGTGTACTACGCGCCGAACTACTTCGGGCGGCATGTCCGCTCGGCATACGCGGAACTGAATGCCCACACGTCGCTGAACCCGAACCTGCGCCTGTTCGGCCACATCGGCGCGCTCGCGCCGCTCGCCCACAACGACACCGGCAGCGCCAGGACGCGCTTCGATCTGCGCATCGGCGCGGGGCTGGCGCTGCGCGATGTGGATCTGCAGCTGGCGTGGGTCGCGGCCACCCGTGGCGGCCCCTATCCAGCGGTCTACGACGGCCGCCGTGCCGCGCTCGTCGGGAGCGCGTCGATCTCGTTCTGAACCTTCGTCGTCGGCTTGAACGCGCGTGCCGCGAGCCGGCATACACGGGGCGACGCCGCGCTCGGGCGGCGTCACACATCAACGAGGAGACATCGATGAACGCTTTCCGCTCGATCCCGGGGTGGCTGCTCACCTGTGCGGCTGCGATGGCAATGACGTCCTGCGGCGGCGGCGGGGACGACAACGGTTCGGCGAACGGCATGAGCTACGTCGCGACCAACCTCGTCTCGGATGTCAACACGTCGAGCAACCCGTACAGCACGTCGAACGTCGATGCGCATCTGGTGAACCCCTGGGGGATCGCGTTCAACCCGGCCGGCTTCGTCTGGGTCGCGAACAACGGCACGTCGACCTCGACGCTGTACGACGGCAACGGCATGGCGCAGACGCTGATCGTGACGATCCCGGCCGGCAGCGCCGGCGAGGCCGCGCCGACCGGCATCGTGTTCAACGGATCGAGCGGATTCCAGATCACGCAGGGCGGCGTGAGCGGCACCAGCGCCTTCATCTTCGTCGGCGAGGCGGGCACGCTGGCCGCGTGGTCGCCGAGCGTGAACCTGAACAACGCCGTCACGGTGTTCGACGGCGCCTCCGAGTCGAAGATCTACAAGGGCCTGGCGATCGCGAGCCAGGGCGGTGCCAGCTTCCTGTACGCGGCCGACTTTCACAACGGCGTCGTCGACATGTTCGACTCGACGTTCGCGCGCGTCGGCGCCGCGACCGCGTTCACCGATGCCACCTTGCCGGCCGGATACGCCCCGTTCGGCATCCAGGCGATCGGCGACCGGGTCTACGTCGCCTACGCGAAGCAGGACGCTCAGGCGGAGGACGAAGTCGCCGGCGCCGGGCTCGGCGCGGTCAACGTGTTCGACACCGCCGGCGCGCTCGTGAAGCGGCTGATCCCGGTCGGCGGCAAGCTGGACGCGCCATGGGGCATGGCGCTCGCGCCGGCGAACTTCGGCCCGTTCAGCAACGCCCTGCTGGTCGGGAACTTCGGCGACGGAAAGATCAACGCCTTCGACCCGTCGACCGGTGCCTTCCTCGGCACGCTGTCGAAGCCCAACGGCACACCGATCGTGATCGATGGCCTGTGGGGCATCGCGTTCGGCAACGGCATCAACAACCAACCGACCAACACGCTGTTCTTCGCCGCCGGGCCCGCCGACGAGACGCATGGCGTCTACGGCCGCATCGACAACCGCTGAGCGACGGGTCCTATCCGCCCGAGGCACTCGCGACGACGCGCGCCGGCTCGGGCTCCGAATCGAAGCGGTCGAAACCGCTGTAGCAGATGAAGTGCCGGTTCGTCGCGCGGCCGAACAGCGCGAGGCCGAGCCGGTTCGCGAGCTGGTGGCCCATCTGCGTGATGCCGCTGCGCGAGACGACGATCGGCACGCCCATCTGCGCCGACTTGATCACCATCTCGCTGGTCAGCCGGCCGGTCGTGTAGAAGGCCTTGTCGCCGCCGCCGACCCCGTGCAGCCACATCCAACCGGCGATCGTGTCGATCGCGTTGTGGCGGCCGACATCCTCGACGAACATCAGCAGTTCATCCTGACGGAACAGCGCGCAGCCGTGCACCGAGCCGGCCGATTTGTAGGTGCTCTCCTGGATGCGCATCGCGTTCAGCAGGCCGTACAGCGCGTGCTGGCTGATGCGTGCCGAGGGCTGGTCGGCCGCGGGAAGCCGGATCGATTCGAGGTCGCCCATCAGGTCGCCGAACACCGTGCCCTGGCCGCAGCCGGTCGTCACGACGCGCTTCGCGGTCTTCTCGTCGAAACGCTCGATGCCGGCGCGGGTCTTGACCGCGGCGGCCTGCACGTCCCAGTCGACGGTGATCGATTCGATGTCGGCGACCGAGTCGACGAGGCGCTGGTTGCGCAGGTAGCCGAGCACCAGCAGCTCGGGCGCGGCACCGAGCGTCATCAAGGTGACGAGCTCGCGCCTGTCGACGAACACCGTCAGCGCGCGTTCGGCGGGGATCGAGATGTGCCGCGTCGCGCCGAACTCGTCGAGTACGTCGACCTCGTGCATCAACGGGGCCGAGGCGGCGGTCAGGCGCGGCGTGCGGGTCACTTCTTGGTCTGGCCCTGCTGCTCGGCGGCGGTCGCCTTCGAGCTTGGCGGCGCGTTCGCGGTCTTCGCCGGCGAATGCGCACCGGCGGCCTCGAGCGGCGCCGAAGCGGCGGCCGGCGCGATGAACGGCCCGGGGTCGGCACAGGCCGGCGTCTCGACCGCGGCGGGTGCTTCGCGGCCGGCCGCCTTCTCGCTCTTGCGATACTGCTCGGCGCTGCGGTTCATCGCCTGGCACAGCTGGTAGGCGGCGACCTTGTCGGTCCACGCGGTCTTCGCGGCGGCAGCGGCCGCCTTGGCCTTCGCTTCGTCGTTCGGCGCCGGCAGCTTCGCGAAGGCCGGTGCGGCCAACAGCGCGCTGATGATCAATGCGGGAATGGCGGATCGCATGCGGGGTCGTCCTTGTGCTGTCTCAAACCTGCGCGGCAGGCCGTCCCTCGGGCGGCGGCGTGCGTTGCGCCGGGATCTTGCCGGCCTTGATGTCTTCGTACCAGTACGGGTGATGCTCCTGGGCCCAGCCTTCGTCGACCTGGCCGGTCTTCATCGCGGCATAGGCGTCTTTCATGCCGAGCGTGCCGATGTAGATGTGACCGAGGAACATCGCGATCATCAGCACCGTCGCGACACCGTGGACCATGTGCGCGATCTGCATGTCGCCGCGCAGATAGGCCATGCCCGGGATCACCTTGTCGAGCACCAGCCCCGAGGCGACGACGATGCTGCCGAGCAGGAACACGCCGCCCCAGAAGATCAGCTTCTCGCCGGCGTTGAAGCGCCCGGACGGCGGCTCGCTGCCGCCGAACAGGCCGCCGCCGCGCTTCAGCCACTGCAGATCGCCGCGGCCGGGGAAGTTGTCGCGCACGAACGTGCAGAACACGATCACGAGCGAGACGGCGAACAGCGGCCCGGCGAAGTTGTGCGCGGTCTTCAGCGCGTAGGTCAGCCAGCCGAACAGCGCGCTGCCGACCAGCGGCAACAGCAGGAACTTGCCGAACGCCATCACGAGACCCGAGATCGCGAGCACGCTGAACGCGGTCGCGTTGGCCCAGTGCGCGGCGCGCTCGAAGTAGGTGAAGCGCTCGATCGTGCGGCCGGTGTACGGCACGTGGCCGCCCATCCTGCCCTTCGCGAAGTAGAACAGCGCGATGGCGAGCAGCACGACCAGCACCAGCGAGCCGCCATACGGGATGATCCAGTTGTTGCGCACCTGGCGCCAGGCTTCGCCGGCGTTCGTGAGGCGCGAGCCGGGGTACTGCACGAACTCCTGGATCAGCACGCCCTTCTCGGCGCCGGGCAGGTTGGAGAGGCCCTTGTTGACGCCCGAGTCGTGCACGCTGCGCCAGAACGGCGCGTTGTTGCCGGGCTGGCTCTTCGCGCGCTGCGCGTTCGTCTCGTCGGCCTTCGGCTCGGCCGGCGCGACGAAGCCGGCCGGCGCACCGGCGTTCGCCGATGCCGATGCCGACGCCGACGCCGACGCCGACGCCGATGCTGCGGCGCCGGGCGTGTTCTGCGCGCTCGCGAACGCGACGGCCAGGCCCGCCAGCAGGCTTGCGAGTGCGCGGGGTGCCTGTCGGAGGGCTTGTCGCACGAGCGGGCTTCGCATCACGTCGTCTCCTCAGCGCAGGTAGTCGTTCTGCGCCTGATTGCGCTGGCGGATCTGCTGCTCCCAGGCGGCCTTGTCGCCGCTCTTCCAGCCCGCCGCCATGTGCGCCGGATTCGCGGCGTCGGACGTTGTCCAGGGTTCGGCGTCGGCCTTGCGCGCCGACGCGTCCATCGTCTGCGACTTCTCGCCGCAGGCCGCGAGCGACAGGCTCAGCGCCGTCGCGGCGCCGAAGGCCAATGCGCGGCCGATCACTTCTTCACCCCGACCGGCGCGGCCGAGCTGGTCTGCGTCGGCTTGCCGTATGCAGTGCCCCAGCCCCAGACCTCGCTGCCCTTGCCGCGGTTCAGCACGCGGGTGCGGAAGATGTCGGCCACGACATCGCCGTCGCCGCCGAGCAGTGCCTTGGTCGAGCACATCTCGGCGCAGGCCGGCAGCTTGCCTTCGGACAAGCGATTGCGGCCGTACTTCGCATTCTCGGCGTCGCTGCCGTTGGCCTCGGGGCCGCCGGCGCAGAAGGTGCACTTGTCCATCTTGCCGCGCAGGCCGAACTCGCCGTTGCTCGGGAATTGCGGCGCACCGAACGGGCAGGCATACGAGCAGTAGCCGCAGCCGATGCAGACATCCTTGTCGTGCAGCACGACGCCTTCGTCGGTGCGGTAGAAGCAGTTGACCGGGCACACCGCCATGCACGGTGCGTCGGAGCAGTGCATGCAGGCGACCGAGATGCTCTTCTCGCCGGCCACGCCGTCGTTCAAGGTGACGACGCGGCGCCGGTTCACGCCCCAGGGCACGTTGTGCTCGGCCTTGCAGGCCGTGACGCAGCCGTTGCACTCGATGCAGCGCTCCGCGTCGCAGATGAACTTCATTCTTGCCATCGGATTCTCCGGTGTGTCGTCGTGATCAGAGCGGTCTTCAGGCGGTGGCCTTCTGAACCTGGCACACGGTGGTTTTCGTTTCCTGCATCATCGTGACGCTGTCGTAGCCGTAGGTCGTCGCGGTGTTGATCGCCTCGCCGCGGATCACCGGATGCGCACCCTCGGGGTAGTACGCAAGCATGTCGGCGCCCTGCCAGCGGCCCGAGAAGTGGAACGGCAGCCAGACGGTTTCACGATCGACGCGCTCGGTGACCAGGGCCTTCACGGTCAGGCGCGCGCCGGTCGGCGTCGTGACCCAGACGTTCTCGCCATCGCGGATGCCGCGGTCGTTCGCGGTCGCCGGGTTGATCTCGACGAACATCTCCTGCTGCAGCTCGGCCAGCCACGGGTTCGAGCGCGTCTCTTCGCCGCCGCCTTCGTACTCGACGAGCCGCCCCGAGCTCATGATCAGCGGGAAGGTCTTGCCGATGTCCTTGTTCTTTTCCTGCACGCTCTTGTACAAGGTGGGCAGGCGCCAGAACGCCTTCTTGTCGTCGTGCGTCGGGTACTTCGCGACCAGGTCGGGCCGGGTCGAGTACAGCGCCTCGCGATGCTGCGGGATCGGATCGGGGAAGTTCCAGACCACCGCACGCGCCTTCGCGTTGCCGAACGGGTGGCAGCCGTGCTTCAAGGCCACGCGCTGGATGCCGCCGGACAGATCGGTCTTCCAGTTCTTGCCCTCGGCGGCCTTCTTCTCGGCGTCGCTCAGGTCGTTCCACCAGCCGAGCTTTTTCAGCAGCAGGTGGTCGAACTCGGGATAACCGGTCGTGATCTCGGCGCCCTTCGAGCAAGAGCCGTCTTCGGCGAGCAGGTTCGCACCGTCGCGCTCGACGCCGAAATTGGCGCGGAAGTTGCCGCCGCCGTCCATCACGTGGCGCGACGGGTCGTACAGGTTCGGCGAACCGGGGTGCTTGAGTTCGGGCGTGCCGTAGCAAGGCCATGGCAGGCCGAAGTAGTCGCCGTCGAGCTTGTAGCCGGTCTCCTTGTCGACACCGCCCTTGGCGCGCAAGGTCTTCACGTCGAAGACGTTCATGTTGCGC
This sequence comes from Rhizobacter sp. P5_A1, assembly GCF_056400745.1. Classification (NCBI taxonomy): domain Bacteria; kingdom Pseudomonadati; phylum Pseudomonadota; class Betaproteobacteria; order Burkholderiales; family Sphaerotilaceae; genus Rhizobacter; species Rhizobacter sp. P5_A1. Next base: position 48,933 of record NZ_JBFUKR010000016.1, on the reverse strand, counting down.
ATGTGCGCCTTCAGCCGCTCCGGGCTCTGGCCGGTGTAGCCGATGGTCCACATGCCGCGGTTGATCTCGCGCAGCAGCGCCTCGGGCTCGGGCTCCATCATCCCGCCCTTGCCGGCGACGAGCTTGTTGCTCTTCACGAGCTCCTTGTCGAAGCCGAGCTTCTGCGCGAGCTGGTACATGATCATGTGATCGGTGCGCGACTCCCAGAGCGGCTCGATGACCTTCTCGCGCCATTGCAGCGAGCGGTTCGACGCGGTGACCGAGCCCGAGGTCTCGAACTGGGTGCAGGCCGGCAGCAGGTACACCGCACGATTCGGGTTCAGCTGGCTCTCCTTGCCCGCGGAATTCGGCATGGCCGCCATCGCCGCCGTCGCGCTCGGGTACGGGTCGATCACGACGAGCAGATCGAGCTTGTCCATCGCGGTCTTCATCTCGAGGCCGCGGGTCTGCGAGTTCGGCGCGTGGCCCCAGAAGAACAGGCCGCGCAGGTTGCTGTCCTGGTCGATCAGGTCGTTCTTCTCGAGCACGCCGTCGATCCAGCGCGAGACGGTCATGCCGGGCTTGGTCAGCATGCCCGGCGCGTACTGCTTCTTGATCCACTCGAAGTCGACGTCCCAGACCTTCGCGAAGTGCTTCCAGGCGCCTTCGGCGAGGCCGTAGTAGCCGGGCAGCGAGTCGGGGTTCGGGCCGACATCGGTCGCGCCCTGCACGTTGTCGTGACCGCGGAAGATGTTGGTGCCGCCGCCGCTGACGCCGACGTTGCCCAGCGCGAGCTGCAGGATGCACGAGGCGCGCACGACCGCGTTGCCGATCGTGTGCTGGGTCTGGCCCATGCACCAGACGATCGTGCTCGGGCGGTTCTCGGCCAGCGTGCGCGCCACCTTCAGGCAGGTGGCCTCGTCGACGCCGCAGGCCTCCTGCACCTTGTCGGGTGTCCACTTCGCCATCACGTCGGCACGCACCTTGTCCATGCCGTAGACGCGGTCGTTGATGTACTTCTTGTCTTCCCAGCCGTTGTTGAAGACGTGGTACAGCACGCCGAACAGGAACGGGATGTCGGAGCCGGAGCGGATGCGCACGTAGTCGTCGGCCTTCGCGGCGGTGCGCGTGAAGCGCGGATCGACGACGATCATCTTGCAGCCGGTTTCCTTCGCATGCAGCATGTGCAGCATCGACACCGGATGCGCCTCCGCCGCGTTCGAGCCGATGTACATCGCGGCCTTCGAATTGCGCATGTCGTTGTACGAGTTCGTCATCGCACCGTAGCCCCAGGTGTTCGCGACACCGGCGACCGTGGTCGAGTGGCAGATGCGCGCCTGGTGGTCGCAGTTGTTGCTGCCCCAGAGGCTGACCCATTTGCGCAGCAGGTAGGCCTGCTCGTTGCTGTGCTTGCTCGAGCCGACGATGAAGACCGAATCGGGGCCGCTCTGCTTCTTCAGCTCGAGCATCTTCGCGCTGATCTCGTTCAGCGCCTCGTCCCAGCTGATCTTCACGTACTTGCCGCCTTGCAGCTTCATCGGCGTGCGCAGCCGGTATTCGCCGTGGCCGTGCTCGCGCAGCGCCGCGCCCTTCGCGCAATGCGCGCCGAGGTTCAGCGGCGAATCGAACACCGGTTCCTGGCGCACCCAGACGCCGTTCTCGACCACCGCATCGACCGCGCAGCCGACCGAGCAGTGGCCGCACACGGTGCGCTTGACGACGGTCTTGCGCGCCGCGTCGGCGGCCGGGGCATCGGCCGCGTGGGCCTTCTTCTGCACCAGCGTCAGCTGCGAGGCCGCGAGGCCGGCACCGACGCCCAGCCCCGAGCGGCGCAGGAACGCGCGGCGGTCCATCGTCGGGATCGCGCGCCGGTTCTGCGCGTCGATGCCGCGCGCGAGGCTGTTGACGAGGCCGCTCGATGACGACGAGCTCGCGTGGTTCGATTTGCGTGTCAGCAGCATGGTGGTGACCTCAGGCGCGGGTGGTTTCGTAGTAGCGCCGCACGTGCTCGGTGAGCTGGTAGCCGCCCCCCGTGTCGACGACCTTCGCCGCGGTCGCGCCCACCGCCTCGGCGGCCGGTGCGGCCCCCGGCAGCGCCTTGACCGCCAGCACCGCCGCGCCCGCGGCACCGGCGCCGATCAGCAGCCCGCGACGCTTCAACGGATTGGCAGCGGCCGTCGTGAGACCGCCAACGGACTTGTCGTCGTTCATGTGAAGTGCTCCGAGATAGAAACTCGTGTCCCAACAAAGGCTCCGGCGGATCTGGGCCCGCGCGGCAACTGAATACTATCGAATGTATGCACCTTGTTTCATAGCGTCATCAGGGTCAGTCCGTAAGAACGTGCCCTGAACCACGCCATCCGACCCCACAGGCCACCGTTGCCCGGTCAGGTTTCCAGCAGGTCGAAGCCCTGCGCCTCGACCGCGAAGAAGTCGCGCGCGAAACCGGCCACGGCGCGGTAGAAGTCGGCGCCGGGGTGCGCGATGATCGTGTCGCAAAGCCGCTCGACCCACGGCCGCAGGTGCGCATCGAAGAAGCGCTGCTGCGCCGCGAGGTTGCTGACCGCCAGGTCGTCGCCGGCGATCAGGTAGCGCATCACCTCGCAGACGCTGGCGATGTGGTCTTCGGTCTCGAGCACGCCGGCCGGGCGCTCGAGCCCGAGCGCGGCGAGGTCGGCACGCAGGTCGACGAGCGGCTTCTCGTTCAGCGTGCCGGCCATGAACCACGAGGCGTAGACGAAGATCTCGGGCTTGCCGACGCCGCCGAACAGCGCCACGTGTTCGTCGCCGACGCGCTCCGGCGCCAGGCGCCGCGAACTCGCGACGAGCTCGGACCAGCTCGTCTCGAGGAAAGCGCCGGCCGCCGGCGCCTCGGTCACGGCAACGCGCAGCTGCGCGTACAGGTCGGCCGACGGCGGCGCGAAGAACAGGCTCGCAAGCAGCCCGTAGACCTCGGCGCGCGCGATCTCCTCGCGATCGTCCGGCACGCTGAAATGCAGCGCCGATGCGGCCTCAGACATCGGTGATCCTCACTTCGTCCGGGTTCGTGTGGATGTCGATCACGCGGCAGTCGCTGCACATGCGCAGCCGGTCGGCGCCAGCGCCCTGGAACATCGCGTGCCCGCCGAGCTTCGCGATCATCAGCTCGATCGCCTTCGGCGTGCCGAACGGCTTGCTGCAGCGGATGCAGCGGTACGGCTCGACCTCGTTCAGCACGCGCAGCTGCTTGCGCGCCTTGCCGCCGTCGGCCAGCCACAGGCGCGGCTCGAGCGTGATCGCGTCTTCCGGGCAGGTGCTCGCGCAAAGGCCACACTGCACGCAGTTCTTCTCGATGAAGCGCAGCTGCAGCTTGTCGGGGTTGTCGGCGAGCGCCGCTTCGGGGCAGGCGCTGACGCAGCTCAGGCACATCGTGCAGCGCTCGGCGTCGACGATCAGGCTGCCGAACGGGCTTGCGCCGGCCGGCAGCGCGATCGCCTCCGGGGCCGGGCTCGCCTGCAGCAGGTGCTCGATCGCGAGGTCGAGCGTCGCGCGCTTGTCGGCCTGCACGTTGAAGGTCGCGGGCTGCTTCACGGTCTGCGCCGGCGCCGCCTGCAGGGCCGCATCGAGCTCGCGCGCGTCGCGCGCCGTGACGATGCGGAAGTGCTCGCCCGCCAGCCCCATGCCGGCCAGGATCGCCTGTGCGACCTGCATCTGCGCGGCCACCGCGGCGCGGTACGCCGGCGCCTCCTCGTCGGTCATCAGCACCCAGACCTGCGATGCGCCGAACGCGATCGCCGCCAGCCAGAGGTCGATGCCGGTCGACGCGGTGTGCCACACGTCGAGCGGCAGCACGCGCGCCGGCACGCCGCGCACCGCGGCGTCGGTGCGCGCGGCGCGGCCGAGTTCGCCGATCAGCGCAGCGCCGGCCTCCTGGCTGTGGATCAGCAACGCGGCATCCCGGCCGCCGGCGCGCTGGTAGGTCGCGAGCAGCGTGCGGATGCGCTGCCCCTGCTGGTCGGGCCGCGGCGTCGCGTAGCTGATCGCACCGCTCGGGCACACCGTCGTGCAGGCACCGCAGCCGACGCACAGGTGCGGCTCCACGATGATGCCGGCCAACGTCGCGCCGCCCGGCCGTCCTTTCATGCTCGCATCGCTGCGGATCGCGTTCGCCGAGCACACGTCGATGCAGGCGCTGCAGCCGATCTGCTCGTTGCGGCTGTGCGCGCAGATCTTCTGCTTGTACTGGAAGAACTTCGGCTTCTCGAATTCGCCGACGCTTTCGCGCAGCTGCAGCACCGCGGTCATCAGCGCGGCGTCGTCGGCGGCGTGAAAGTAGCCCTGCGGCGGCTGGTGCAGCCTGATCAGCGGCGTGTCGTTCAGGTCGAGCACGAGGTCGAAGTTCTCGCTCGCCTCCTGCGGCGCGCGCTCGAAATCGATCGCGCCGGCCGCGTCGCAGGCGCGCACGCAGTCGCGGTGGCTCGCGCACTTCGCGAGGTCGATCTGGTAGCTGAAGTCGATCGCGCGTTCGGGGCAGGCCTCGATGCAGGCGTTGCAGCGCGTGCACAGGTCGAGGTCGATCGGGTTCGTGCTCGTCCAGCGAACCTCGAACGCGCCGAGCCAGCCGGCGATGCTCGTCACGGTGCCGGCATGAACCGCCATCGCGCGCTGCTGCGGCAGCGAACCAAAGCCTTGCAGCAGCAGGCTCACATCGAGCTTGTCGGCCAGCATCGGCGCGGCGCGCGCCGCGCGTTCGGCGCTGCCGATCACGAGCACGCGGCCGTTCGATGCATAGCCGACGGTCGGCACCGGGTCGGCCGGCGGCAGCTGCGCGAGCGCGAGCAGCGCGGCAATCTTCGGCGTCGCGGCCTGCGCGTCCTTCGACCAGCCGCCGGTCTCGCGGATGTTGACGAAGCGGATCGGCCGCTCGGCGACGCCGGCCGCGCCTTCGGTCTGCGCGTTCAGCTCGAGGAACAGCCGGCTTTCCTGCGTGCACGCGACGAGCAGCTCGTCGCCGCTCTTCGCAGCGCGCTGGAACGCGCCGGCCTCGCGGCGGCAGAGCAGCGTGTGGACCGTCTGGAGCCCGGCGCCGGCGTCAGGCCCCAGCGCCTTGATCAGGCCCGGTCCGTCCAGCGGCATCGTCTTGTTGCAGTCGCAGATCAGCGTCGTCATCGGTTGCGCTCAGAGATTCGTGGGGGGCTTCGGCGGGCGGCTTCTCTGCGCCGTCTTCGTCGTCTTCGAACAGCCGGAGAAACTTCGACTGGTGCATGCGCCGCAGCATCGCGAGCGGGATCGGGTCGGGCTGGCCATAGTCGGCGATGTAGGTGTCCAGCCCGTCCATCACGTTGAAATGCGGGTCGGCGAAGAGCTTCTTCATCGCGGCGCGCTTCACCCCTTCGTCGACGCCGCTGGCGGAGAAGCGCGAATAGTCGGATTCGCGCGTCAGCAGCGCCACATCGGCCAGCGTCGGCGCCGCTTCGGTGGCGGGCGCCGACGGGACCGGCGCGGCCACGGCCACCTGCGCCGCCTGCGCTTCGACCACCGGCGGCGGGGTCGGCGTCACCGGCCCCGGCGCGACCGCCACGCCGCTGCGCGCCTGCTGCTTGCGCCGCGCCCAGCGCGAGACGAATCCGTCGCCTGTGTCGCTCGCCATCACTGCCTCTGCCCCGGCGCGAGGAACGACTGCGGCCGGCGCCGCTGCTTCGGCTCGGGCCGGTAGTGCTCGTCGGTGTAGGCCTGCAGCCAGGCGACGAGGTCGGGCGGCAGCGGCACGTTGTCGATGCGCTCCTGCGCGTCGAGCCAGCGGCCGGCCTCGGTGTAGGAGACGCTGACGGTCTCGGGCCAGGCCCGGGACGGATCTTCATCGTCGATGCGCCACATCACGAACCAGACCGGCGTGCCGGTCTGCAGGTTCAGGTGATAGCCCTCGGCCTCGTCGCGGAACAGCTCGAGCCGGAAGCCCGGGTACAGCGTGCGCCGCAACCGGCCGTCGTCGCGCAGCACGCGCGCCGCGCTGCCGAAGGCTTCTTGGTACGGGACCACGTCGACCAGCCTGAAGCGCCAGGCTTCCCAGGGATTCGGGTTCGCCTCGCGCTCCATCACGACCGCGACCTGCACGGCGGGTCGAACGATCTGCACATAGGCGGCGTCTTGCATAAGCCGCAGTCTAGACGCTGCAGCAGTCGGGTTGCCTCAGGTGTCTTTCGAGATCGAGATCGTCGGGAACTTCGACGAGAAATCCTTCGCGCGCTGCGCGATCTTCACCGCGACCTGGCGCGCGACCGACTTGTAGAGCCCGGCGATCTCGCCGTCCGGATCGTTGACGACGCTGGGCCGCCCGCTGTCGGCTTGAACGCGGATCGACAGGTTCAGCGGCAGCGCGCCGAGGTAGTCCATCTTGTACTCGGCGGCGAGGCGCTTGCCGCCCTCCTCGCCGAAGATGTGCTCGACATGGCCGCACTGTTCGCAGACGTGCACCGCCATGTTCTCGACGATGCCCAGGATCGGCACGCCGACCTTCTCGAACATCTTGATGCCCTTCTTGGCGTCGAGCAGCGCGATGTCCTGGGGCGTCGTGACGATCACCGCGCCGGTCAGCGGCACGCGCTGCGAGAGCGTCAGCTGGATGTCGCCGGTGCCGGGCGGCATGTCGACGATCAGGTAGTCGAGTTCGTTCCAGTTGGTCTGGCGCAGCAGCTGCTCGAGCGCTTGCGTCGCCATCGGGCCGCGCCAGATCATCGGGTTGTCGGCATCCACCAGGAAGCCGATCGACATGACCTGCACGCCGTAGTTCTCCATCGGCTCCATCGTCTTGCCGTCGGCGCTTTCGGGGCGCCCGGTGATGCCCATCATCATCGGCTGGCTCGGGCCGTAGATGTCGGCGTCGAGGATGCCGACGGTCGCGCCCTCGGCGGCGAGCGCGAGCGCGAGGTTCACAGCCGTCGTGCTCTTGCCGACACCGCCCTTGCCGGAGGCGACCGCGACGATGTTCTTGACCTTCGGCAGCAGCTGCACACCGCGCTGCACCGCATGCGGCGTGACCTTGCTCGCGAGGTTCGCGCTGACGTTCTCGACGCCGGCGACGCTGCGCGCTGCCGCGATCAGCGCCTTGCGCAGTGCGCCGATCTGGCTCTTCGCCGGGTAGCCGAGCTCGACGTCGAACGCGACATCGCCGCCCTCGACGCGCAGGTTCTTCAGCTGGCGCGTGCTGACGAAATCGCTGCCGGTGTTCGGGTCGACGACGGTCTTCAGCGCCTCTAGCAACGAGGCGTCGGTGGGAGCGGGCATGGTGGCTTCTTCAGGAATGAGCGCACGAGTCTAGCGGCACGCAGATACCGGGCGAAACGTGCCCGCGCAAAAGCGCGCAAGAATCAAGGCCTTCCTGGTTTCCGCGATCTCTCGCCCCGTTCCACGATGCAACGACGCACTCTCCTTCGCGCCGCCGCTGCCGGCGCGACCGGCTTCGTCTGGCCCGCCGCGCGGGCCGCCGGCCTGATGCCGCTGGGCAAGCCGCAACGCTTCGACTTCGCCTGGCTGAAGGGCCAGGCACGCGCGCTCGCCGCGGCGCCGTACCGTGTACCGTCACGCGTGCTGCCGCCGGCGATCGCCGCACTGACCTGGGATCAGTACCAGTCGATCCGCTTCAAGCCCGAGCACGCGTTGTGGGCCGATTCGAAGCTGCGCTTCCAGCTCGAGCTGTTCCACCTCGGTCTGTACTTCAAGCGACCGGTGCAGGTGTTCGAGGTCGCCAACGGGCAAGCGCAGCAACTCGCCTACGACACCGCGATGTTCGACTACGGCAGGAGCGGCCTGACCGGCACGCACCCGCCGGCCGACCTCGGCTTCGCCGGCTTTCGCTTCAAGTTCCACCTCGCGCCGGAGTTCGACATCGCGGCCTTCCTCGGCGCGAGCTACTTCCGCGCGACCAGCGGCACGCGCCAGTACGGCCTGTCGGCGCGCGGCCTCGCGGTCGACAGCGGCATGGCGCGGGCCGAGGAGTTCCCCGACTTCACCGACTTCTGGTTCGAGCGCCCGGCGCCCGAGTCGAACACGCTGGTCGTCTACGCGCTGCTCGACTCGCCCAGCATCGCCGGCGCCTACCGCTTCGCGATCACGCCCGGCGATACGACGCTGATGGACATCGACTCGGCGCTCTACCCGCGGCGCGAGATCGAGCGCCTCGGCATCGCACCGTGCACGAGCATGTTCCAGACCGGCGAGAACGACCGCCGCAAGGCCAACGACTGGCGCCCCGAGATCCACGACTCCGACGGCCTCTCGATGTACACCGGCAGCGGCGAATGGATCTGGCGCCCGCTGCGCAACCCGCGCGGGGTCACCTTCAACGCGTTCGCCGATCGCAGCCCGCGCGGCTACGGGCTGCTGCAGCGCGACCACGATTTCGCGAACTACCAGGACGACGGCGTGTTCTACGACCGCCGGCCGAGCCTGTGGGTCGAGCCCAAGGGCGACTGGGGCGCCGGCGCGGTCGACCTGGTCGAGATCCCGACCGACGACGAGACCAACGACAACATCGCGGTGTTCTGGAACCCTGCCGCGAAACCGCAGCGCGGCGACGAGTTGCTGCTCGGCTACCGCCTGTACTGGGGCCGCGCCGCGCCGGTGCAGTCGCCGCTGGCCCGCGTCGTCGCAACGCGCACCGGCCTCGGCGGCGTCGTCGGCAAGGACCGCAAGCAGTTCTCGTGGCGCTTCGCGATCGATTTTGCCGGTGGCGACTTCGCGCTGCTCGACGCAAAGACGCCGGTCGAGGCCGTGATCACCGCGACCCGCGGCCGCGTCGAGACCACCTCGGCGCGGCCGCTCGGCGCCATCAACGGCTGGCGCGCGATGTTCGACGTGGTGCCCGAGCCGACCAGCGTCGAGCCGATCGGGCTGCGTCTCTTCCTGCGCGCGAACGGCCAGGCACTGACCGAAACCTGGGTCTACGAGTGGGTGCCGCCGCCGCCCGCCGAGCGCGCGCTGCATTGAACCCTAAAATTGCCGGTTCACTCCGCCGCCGGCGCCGCCCATGACCCGCAAGCTCTTCGTCACCACTGCCCTGCCCTACGCCAACGCGCCGTTCCACATCGGGCACATGATGGAGTACATCCAGGCCGACATCTGGGTGCGGTATCAGCGCATGGTGGGCAGCGAAGTGCATTTCGTCTGCGCCGACGACGCGCACGGCGCGCCGATCATGATCGCCGCCGAGAAGGCGAACCAGACGCCGCAGGCCTTCGTCGCGCAGATCGCCGCCGGGCGGCGCCGCTACTTCGACGGCTTCCAGATCGGCTTCGACAACTGGCACTCGACCGACGGGCCCGAGAACCACGAACTCGCGCAGGACATCTACCGCGCGCTGCGCAAGCAGGGCCTGATCGCCGAGCGCACGATCGAGCAGTTCTACGACCCGGTGAAGGGCATGTTCCTGGCCGACCGCTACATCAAGGGCGAGTGCCCGCGCTGCGGCACGAAAGACCAGTACGGCGACAACTGCGAGAACTGCGGCGCGGTCTACGCGCCGACCGACCTAAAGAACCCGTACTCGACGCTGACCGGCGCGACGCCGGTGCTCAAGAGCAGCGACCACTACTTCTTCCAGCTCTCGTCGCAGCGCTGCATCGATTTCCTGAAGGAGTGGACCGCGACGCCCGGCCGCCTGCAGCCCGAGGTGCTGAACAAGATCCGGGAGTGGTTCCCGACCGACGGAAATGACGCGGGCGGCGGCCACGTCGGCCTGAACGACTGGGACATCAGCCGCGACGCCCCGTACTTCGGCATCGAGATCCCGGACGCGCCGGGCAAGTACTTCTATGTGTGGCTCGATGCGCCGGTGGGCTACCTCGCGTCGCTGAAGAACCACTTCGGCAAGGTTGGCCTCGATTTCGACGCGTTCATGGACGACCCCGAGGTCGAGCAGATTCATTTCATCGGCAAGGACATCATCACCTTCCACACGCTGTTCTGGCCGGCGATGCTGCACTTCAGCGGCCGCAAGGTGCCGAACCACATCTTCGTGCATGGCTTCCTGCAACTCTCGGGCGAGAAGATGAGCAAGAGCCGCGGCACCGGCATCTCGCCGCTGAAGTACCTCGACCTGGGCCTGAACCCGGAATGGCTGCGCTACTACATCGCCGCGAAGCTGAACGGCCGCGTCGAGGACCTCGACTTCAACCCCGACGACTTCCTCGCGCGCGTCAACGCCGACCTGGTCGGCAAGTACATCAACATCGCGAGCCGCGCGGCCGGCTTCCTGAGCAAGCGCTTCGGCGGCCGGCTCTCGGCCGACCTCGGCGTCGAGGGCCGCGCACTGCTCGACGCGCTGCGCGCGCAGCGCGCGCCGATCGAGGCGCTCTACGAGGAGCGCGAGTTCGCGAAGGCCTTGCGCGAGGTGATGCTGCTGGCCGATCGCGTCAATGAGTACGTCGACCAGAACCGCCCGTGGGAGCTCGCCCGGCAAGAAGGTCAGGACGCGGTGCTGCACGATGTTTGCACCGTCTGCATCGAGGCCTTCCGCCTGCTGACGATCTACCTGAAGCCGGTGCTGCCGGCGCTCGCGGGCCAGGTCGAGGCCTTCCTGAAGGTCGAGCCGCTGCGCTTCGCCGATGCCGCGCGCGCGATCGGCGGGCACACGATCGGCGAGTACCGGCACCTGATGCAGCGGGTCGACGCATCGCTGCTCGACGCGCTGCTCGAACCCGCCGTCGCCGAAGCCCCGGCGCCGGGCGGCGAGCCGATCGCGCCCGAGATCGGCATCGACGACTTCGCGAAGGTCGACCTGCGCATCGCGCTGATCCAGAACTGCGAGGCCGTCGAAGGCTCGACCAAGCTGCTGCGCCTGACGCTCGATGTCGGCGAGGCAAAGCCGCGCAACGTCTTCAGCGGCATCAGCTCGGCCTACCAACCGGCCGAGCTGATCGGCAAGTACACCGTGATGGTCGCGAACCTGGCGCCGCGCAAGATGAAGTTCGGCCTCAGCGAAGGGATGGTGCTCGCCGCCTCGCATGCCGACGAGAAGGCCGAACCCGGCCTGTACATCCTCGAACCCTGGCCGGGCGCGACGCCGGGCATGCGGGCGCGCTGAAGCGCGGAGCGGGCCCACGCGATGCTGCCGTTCGCCCGCGGCTGGACCGATGTGCTGCGCACGCCGCAGCGCAACCTGCGGCTCGGCGCGGTGCTGACCTTCGTCGCCGGGGCGACGAACGCCGGCGGCTTTCTCGCGGTCGGCCAGTACACCTCGCACATGACCGGCATCGTCTCGACGATGAGCGACCACCTCGTGCTCGGGCACGCGGCGGTCGGGCTCGCGGCGCTGGCCTCGCTGCTGAGCTTTCTGCTCGGCGCGATGACGACGGCGATCGTCGTCAACTGGGCGCTGCGGCGCGACCTGCACGGCGCCTATTCGCTGCCGCTCGTGCTCGAGGCCGGGCTGCTGCTCGCGTTCGGGCTGCTCGGTGCGAGCCTGGGCCTGCACACCGCCCTGCTGGTGCCGGTCACCGTGCTGCTGCTGTGCTACATCATGGGGCTGCAGAACGCGGTGATCAGCAAGATCTCGCGCGCCGAGATCCGCACCACGCATGTCACCGGCCTGGTCACCGACCTGGGCATCGAGCTCGGCCGCTTCGTCTACGTGAATCGCCGGCCCGGCGTCGGCACGGTGCGGGCCAGCCGCGAGCGCATGCGCACGCAGGCGCTGCTGATCGGCCTGTTCTTCGTTGGCGGCCTCAGCGGCGCCTACGGGTTCCAGCTGGCCGGCTACGTGACGACCGTGCCGCTGGCGCTGCTGCTGATGCTGATCGCGACGCGCCCGGTGCTGCGCGATGTCGGCCGCCGCTGGCGGCCGAGCGCGGCGCAGTAAAGCGCTGGGCTACTTCGAGATCGTCGAGCCGGTAATCACCGGCTGGCCGGGCGCCGCGAGCACGAAGATGCCGGGCAGCCCGCTGGTCTCGAACTGGCCGCTGGGGTTCGACTGCAGCAGCGAATTCGTGATCGACATCGTGCCGCTGCGGTCGTTGCTGACGAAGAACAGCGCGCCGCCGCCTTCGCTCGCGCTGTTGTCGTGGACCGAACTGCCGCACAGGCTGAGGTCGTAGCTGTTGCCGTCCTGGTAGACCGCGCCACCGCCCCCGCCGCCGGTGCCGGTCGCCTGGTTGTGCGTCATCAGGCTGTTCAGCACTGCGAACGACGCGACCAGGCCGCTCAGGGCGCCGCCGTTCGAGCATTGGTTGCCGTAGCCGGCGGCGCCGCCGAACGTGCTGTTGACGACGTAGACCGGCGCGGCCGGCGACGGCCCGTACGCCCGAACCGCGCCGCCGCCCAGGTCGGCCGCGTTCGGCTCGCACTGGTTGCGAAAGAAGCGGGCATTGACGATCTTCAGCCGCCCGCCGCGAACGTAGATCGCGCCGCCACCGTAGACCTCGCCCTGGCCGTAGCTCTGCGCGGTCGAGTTGCCGTCGGCCAGCGTCAGGTTCTGCACCGTGGTCTGCGGCGTGTCCTGGGTATCGCAGCGCGCCGAGGTCCAGACCTGCGCCGGATCGCAGGTGTTCTGGTACAGGATGCGCAGCGCGCCGCCGCCGCTGAGCGTGACCTTGCCGCCGCCGTCGAGCACGACGTTCGGCTTGTCGTTGAAGACCTTCGCGGTCTTCGTCAGCGTGATCGTCACCGGGTCGGGACCGCAGTTGAAGGTCGTGACGCCGCCGGCGGCGACGGCCGCGACGACCGCGTCCGAGGTGCAACTCGCCGCGGTGCCGGTGCCGACGACGTGATCGGGCGCGAGCGTGGCAACCGCCTGCGCCGCGGCCGGCACGGCGCAGCTCCCACCGGCGTAGCCCGCAGCGGGCGCGCCGTCCGATGGCGCCGGCGCGGGTGCGGGGGAAGGCGTTGGTGCCAGCGCCTCGGGCTGGGCTGACGCGGTCGCCGAATCCGACGATCCGCCGCCGCACGCGGCGAGCGCGCTGCCGAACAGCAGGCTCAGCGAGATCAAGCGCAGCGCGGTCGGGATTGAATGGAAGGCAGCTGCGATGCGGGTCATGCGGGATCGGCGAGTCGGCGACCGGGCAGCATAGACGCGCTGCGCCGAGCCCTGTGAGCACTTGTAGACTGCCGGGATGCAAGAGCGAAGCGCCTCCCCGCCGCCGCCGGTCGACATCGTCCGCGAGTTTCCCGACAGCACCTGGGCCGACGACGGCCCGACGCGCGGCGTCGAGGCGGTGCTCGAGAGCGGCGTGGTGCTGAGCTTTCCGCAGCTGCCGTTCGTGCTGTCGGACGCCGAACGCCGGTTCCTCGACCCGCGCTGGGCCGATGGCAAGGCGAAGAACATCTCGCTGCGCTGGGCCGAGGGCGCGCCGCGCGGCGAGATGCGCGGCGCGGCCGGTGAGCCGGCCGACCTGGGCGCGCTGCACGCGATGATCGAGCGCTACGCCGCGCTGAGCGAGGCCTTTGCGCTGCGCCTGTTCCCGCACTACCGCGGTCACCTGAAGCGCGGCAATACCTCGTTCCGGCCGGTCGACGTGGCCGGCCGCGAGACGAGCTGGCGCAAGGACGACACGCGTCTGCACGTCGACGCGTTCCCCTCGAACCCGATGCACGGCACGCGCCTGCTGCGCGTGTTCTGCAACGTGAACCCGAGCGGCGCGCCGCGGCAGTGGCGCGTCGGCGAACCGTTCGAGGCGCACGCGAAGCGCTACCTGCCGGCGATCCGGCGGCCGCTGCCGGGGTCGGCCTGGTTGCTCGAGAAGACCGGCATCACGAAGCGCCGGCGCACCGAGTACGACCACCTGATGCTGCAGCTGCACGACCGCGCGAAGGCGGACGCGCAGTTCCAGCGCACGAGCCCGCAGGCCCGGATCGACTTCGCGCCCGGCACCACCTGGGTCGTGTTCAGCGACCAGGTGCTGCACGCCGCGCTCGGCGGCCAGCACATGCTGGAGCAGACCTTCTATCTCGATGTCGCGGACCAGCTGCACCCCGAGACCTCGCCGCGCGGCACGCTCGAGCGGCTGCTCGGGCGCGAGCTGCGCTGAGACTGCTCAGTCCTTCTTCCAGAAGCGCTCGACCTTCGCGAAGTCCTTCAGCTCAGGCACCGCGACGGCTATCAACGCCTCGTGCCGCGCGGTGAGCCAGCCGAGCGCGAACATCGCGTACGCATCGGCGTCGCCGCGCTGCGCGAATGCGGCCATCGCCATCGCCGCATCGCTGACGGCGCCGAGCCGCTCCTGCAGCGCGCGCAGCGCCTTCAGGTAGCGCCGCACCGCGCGCCGCTTGAACAGCGCGGCGCAGAACTCGGCGGCGTAGCGCAGGCGTTTCGCGCGCTTGCGCAGGCGGTGGCGCTGCGCATCGTCGAGCTCGGCATAGCGCTTCGCGTCCGCGACGACCTGGGCGTGCCAGCGGCTCAGGCGCGCGGCGAGCCGCTCGCGCAGCGGCGAATCGTCGCCGGCGGCGAGCGTCGGCTCGGCGTGCATCGCGGCGAGCAGGTCGAGCAGCAGCGTCTGGCTTGCCGTTTCGCGCAGCACGCCGGCGAGCTCGGGCGGCGCCTCGCGCGCGGTCGACTGTGGCGCAGCCGGGAGGCCGGCGCGGCGCATCGCCGCGGCCAGCGGCGCGCCGAATTCGGCGTCGATCACGACCTGGTCGCGCGCCACGCCGAGTTGCCGGAACAGCGCCGCGGCGCCATCGCCGAGCATCGTGTCGACGTCGTTCTCGAGCAGCTTCAGCGCGCTGCGCAGGCGCCGCAGCCCGACGCGCAACTGGTGCACGTGCTCGGCCACGTACTCGCCGCTCGCGACCTGGCTCGCATTCGCGAGGATCTGGTCGGCGCAGTTGCGCAGCACGCACTGCCAGGCCTCGGCGGCAGTCATCTGCGGCTCGAGCCGCGCCGACGTCGCGAGACGCGCCGGCACCATCGCTTCGCCGCGCGCGAGCAGGTCGCCGCGCTCGGCCTTGCTGCGGCCGTCGAACCACAGCCCGAAGCGCGGCAGCCAGCGCCGCGCGGTGTCGATCAGCGTCAGCGGCGATCCGGCGAGCAGTTCGATCTCAAGCTCGCAGACCTCGATCGCGCGGCCGTCGGCTTCGATGCGGCCGGTGTCGAACGCCAGCTCGACGCGCGCCGCCGGCACGCCCGGCGCGCGCACCAGCAGCGTGCGCGCGCGGCGGCGGATGTCGGTGCGGTAGAGCGTCTGCAGCGCGGCGGCGGGCTGCGTCGCGAGCAACACGATCAGCCGGTCGCCGACCTGCGTGCCGGCGTGCAGTTCGGGCGCGATCGGCGGCATCGCGGCGGCACCGTCGCGCGGCACGTTGTGCTCCATCCGTGTCATGCCATCGTCGCCCGCGCCCTTCAAGGTCTGCACCCAGCGGCGACCCTCGCGCCGCAGGCGCAGCGCCAGGCCGGCGCCGGCCAGCAAGCGCCCGGGGGTGTCGTGGTACGCCGCCTGCAGCCGTGCCTGCGGCGCCGGCGCGCGGCCCGCAACGGCCGCATCGACCGCCGCGCGTTGGTCCGCCGGCACCTGCAGCTTCAGCTCGATTTCATGCATCACGCCATCGTGCCACCGCGATGGCCAACGGTGATGACAACGGCGTCGGCGACACGCGCGATCGTCCCGTGCGCGTCCGGGTCGTCGACGTCCTTGAATGCCTGGGCGGACCGGCCGATCGGGCCTGTTCGGTCTCCCCGCTAAAATCGAGGCTTCCACTCTAGCGCCGGCCCTGTCGCGGGCGCGCCATGCCGCCATGCCATTGTTCTGGAAAGCCTACAAATCCGACGTCACCTCGTTCATCGAGGAACTGAAGGCCAACAAGCCGACGCTCGAAGACGAACAACAGCGCGGCCGCAACCTGCTGTGGGACAAGTACATCGACCGCGAAGCGCAGGCCGAGTACCGCGAAGCCAAGGTGCCGCAGCAACCGTACGTCTACCAGACCAAGAGCTAGCCCGGCTGGCCCGATCCCGTGAGCGACGACGTGGCGGCACCCGAGGTGCCGGAACTCTCGGCTGCGCCCGCCGGCGAGTCGGACAGCGCGGCCGCCAGCCCCGCGGTGATCGACGGTATCGCGGTGGCCCGCCTGTACGGCGAGCCGCTGTTCGCGATGCCGACCGACCTCTACATCCCGCCGGATGCGCTCGAGGTCTTTCTCGAGGCCTTCGAGGGCCCGCTCGATCTGCTGCTGTACCTGATCCGGCGCCAGAACTTCAACATCCTCGACATCCCGATGGCGAGCGTGACGCGCCAGTACCTGGCCTACGTCGAGCAGATCCGCAAGACCAATCTCGAGCTCGCCAGCGAATACCTGCTGATGGCGGCGATGCTGATCGAGATCAAGTCGCGCATGCTGCTGCCGCCGAAGAAGAGCCTCGACGGCGCCGAGCCGGAAGACCCGCGCGCCGAGCTCGTGCGCCGGCTGATCGAATACGAGCAGATGAAGCTCGCCGCCGCGCGCATCGATCAGCTGCCGCTGCTCGGCCGCGATTTCCTGCGCGCGCAGGTCGTGATCGAGCAGTCGCTCGCGCCGCGCTTTCCGGAGGTCGACGCCGACGAGCTGCGTGCCGCCTGGGCCGACATCCTGAAGCGCGCGACGCTGAACCAGCACCACCACATCACGCGCGAACAGCTCAGCGTGCGCGAGCACATGAGCATCGTGCTGCGCGCGCTGCAGGGCCGGCGCTTCGCGATGTTCGAGGAGCTGTTCGACGTGAGTCGGGGCCCTCAGGTCCTGGTCGTGACCTTCATCGCGATGCTGGAGCTCGCGCGCGAACGCCTGCTCGAGGTGACGCAGGCCGAGGCCTTCGCGCCGATCTACGTGCGGCTGGCCTACGCGCCGGTGTAGCCATCGCGGCGCCGCCGGCGCTCACATCCTGACACGCAGCCGTCCGGCACTGCGCTAGATTTTCAGCAAGTGCGCGGGCGCTGCCGCGTCGCGGCTGCAACCACGCGCACTCCACGTCGAACGGGAGACACTGCCATGACGATTCGAAACTCCACGGCCGCCGCGTGCGCGGCCGCCACGTTGATGCTGGCCGCCTGCGGGGGCGGCAATGGCGACTCCGGCAGCTCCGGCACGATGGGCACGCTGCACGTGTCGCTGACCGACGCGCCGAGCTGCGGCTATGACGCGGTCCACGTGACGATCGACCGCGTGCGCGTGCACCAGAGCGCCGGCGCGGCCGACTCCGACAGCGGCTGGTCCGAGGTGGTCCTGAGCCCGCCGAAGCGCGTCGACCTGCTGACGCTGACCAACGGCGTGCTCGAGGAGCTGGGCCAGACCCAGCTGCCGACCGGCACCTACACGCAGCTGCGCCTGGTGCTCGCCCCGAACGACGCCGCGAACCCGCTCGCCAATGCGGTCACACCGACCGGCGGCGCCGAGACGGCGCTGACGACGCCGAGCGGAACGCAGACGGGCCTGAAGCTGAATGCCGACATCGCCGTCGCAGCCGACAAGATCGCCGATGTCGTGCTCGATTTCGACGCCTGCAAGTCGGTCGTCAAGCGCGGCAACTCGGGCCAGTACAACCTGAAGCCGGTGGTCGCGGTCACGCCGGTGCTGTCGGACGCGGGGCTGCGCGTGATCGGCTATGTCGACCCGGCGCTCGCGCTGCCGACGACGAACGTCTCGGTCCAGCTCGCCGGCGTGCCCGCGAAGGCGACCGTGCCCGATGCGACCGGCAAGTTCGTGCTGTACCCGGTGCCGGCCGGCAACTACGACCTGGTCGTCAGCGCGGCCGGCCGCGTCACCGCGGTGATGACCGGCGTGCCGGTCACGACGACCGCGTTCACGACCGTCAACAGCACGGCGCTGCCGATCGCGCCGCCCGCGGCGACGCTGCGCAGCGTCGCCGGCAGCGTCACGCCCGCGAGCGCGACCGTGCGGGCGACGCAGACACTGACCGGCGGGCCGGTGGTCGAGGTGCAGTGGGGCGCGGTCGATGCAGTGAGCGGCGCGTTCGCGTTCTCGCTGCCGATCGAGGCGCCGGTGAAGATTGGTTATGTCGCGAACCCGGGCACGCTGAACTTCGTCGCCGACGCTGGCGCCGCGGCCAAGTACACGCTCGAGGCGGTGTCGGCCGGCGTGACGAAGACGCAGGCGATCAACGTCAGCGCAGCGGTGCCGCCGGTCGCATTCACGTTCCCGTGACCGGCCCGGAGCGTGAGGGGGCAATCCCTCACGCTCTCACGCCGAGCTTGAACGCGATCATCGCGCGCAGCTTGTTCGGCACCACCGGCTTGATCAGCAGGTGAAAGTCGTGCTCGTGCGCTTCCTTGTCGTGGCCGGTCATCGTGCTGCCGGTCACCAGGATCGCCGGGATCGCGGCGCCGAAGCGCGCCCGCAGCGCGTTGATCGCGTCGACGCCGCTCAGGCCGTCCTCGAGGCGGTAGTCGACGATCAGCAGGTCGGGCCTGACGAGCGCCGGGTCGCTGCGCTCGGCCCAGGCGCTACTCGCCGCGACGCTCTCGAACGCGTCGATCTGCGCGCCCCAGCCGGCGAGCAGCACCTCCAGGCCGGCGCGCACCGCCGGTTCGTCCTCGACGACGACGATGCGCCGCCCGGCCAGCGTGATGCCGACCGGCCCCTTGCCCGGCAGCGGCAGCAGCGCGGACGGCCGCGGCGCGCGGCCCGGCGGCAGTTCGAGCGTGAAGACCGTGCCGCGGCCGGGCGTCGAGCGCAAGGTCAGCGGCGCCTGCATCAGGTCGGCGAGGCGCTTGACGATCGCCAGGCCGAGGCCGAGGCCCTTGCGCTGGTCGGGGCTGACCTTCGGCGTGTTCGGCACCTGGTAGAACTCGTCGAAGACGCGCGCCTGCTCGGCCGCGCTGATGCCCAGCCCGGTGTCCCAGACCTGCAGCAGCACGCGGCCGCCGCGCTGCCGGCAGCCGACCAGCACCGAGCCGTCGTTGGTGTAGCGGATCGCGTTCGAGACCAGGTTGCGCAGAATGCGCTCGACCAGCAGCGGATCGGCGAACACGACCTTGCCGGCGCCGCGCAGCCGCAGCGCCAGCCCCTTCTCGAACGCGCTCGGCTCGAAGTGCAGGCGCAGCTTGCGCAGGATGTCGCCGACCTCGAAGTGCTGCGGGTGCACCTCGATCACGCCGCTGTCGATGCGCGTGATGTCGAGCAGTTCGGAGAACAGGCCCTCGAGCGCGTCGACCGATTCGTTGATGCTGTTGACGAGCTGCGCGACCTCCGGCTCGTGGACGCGCTGGCGCAAGGCTTCGGCGAACAGCCCCATCGCATGCAGCGGCTGGCGCAGGTCATGGCTCGCGGCGGTGAAGAACTGGGTCTTCGCGCGGTTCGCGATCTCGGCCTCGCGGCGTGCCGCGTCGGCCGCGAGCGTCTCGACGCGCAGCTGCGCGGCGAGCTCGTCGGCCTGCACCTTCAGGTCGATCGCGCGCTGCAGCGCCTGGCGGTAGCTGTTCGCGAGCACGGTCGTCAGGCTGATGATCAGGATCAGCTCGCCGGCCAGCTGGTAGCTGTAGACATCGCCGACCAGCGCGATCCGGATCACCAGCGGCAGCAGGCACAGCACCGCATACGTCAGGTACAGGCGCGGCTGGGTCGACAGCACCGGGATGCCGGCGACGCTGAAGGTATAGATGATGACGATCAGTCCGGTCGCCTGCTGCTGCTCGTTGCCCAGGCCGTAGAAGATCCAGCCGGTCGCGCCCCACAGCGCGGCCGCGACGACGGTGCCGACGTTCGAACGCAGCTGCCAGGCCCGCCACTGCTCGCGCGTGCGCGGCGCGGCGCGGCGGAAGCCGCCGATCACCAGCGCGCGCACCAGGCACATCGCGGCGAACGCGCCGATCCACGGCAGCAGCAGGCTCAGCGGCGCGATCGGCCAGTACAGCATCGCGACGACGCCGACGCCGGCCATGTAGCCGGCGAGCGCCGCCGGCATGTACGCGTAGGTGCTCTGGATCGTCTCGATCACGGCACCGAAGTGCAGGTCGTGATCGGCGGCCGCCGCGCCTGCGGGCTGCGACGGGGCCGCTGCGCCGCCCGGTACGGTCGTCGCCTCGCTCAAGCTAGCGGCCGGAATGGCGCCAGGCCGACAAGCCGCCCTGCCCCGACATCTGGCTCACCGCGAGCACCGCCTGCGTGCGCGAGCTGACGCCCAGCGTGCGCAGCACCGCGGCGACGTGGTCTTTCACGGTCTCGACCGAGAGGTTCAGCTCGCGCGCGATCAGCTTGTTCGGCTGGCCCTTCAGCAGCAGCGCGAGCACGTCGGTCTGGCGCGGCGTCAGGCCGAGTCCGGCGAGCGGCACCGCGCCGGTCTGGAAGCCGCTGTCGTGCGTGGACTCGCGCACCACGCGCAGCACGCTCGGCACGGTGTCGCCTTCGGGCTTTGCCGCCGGTTCCGAGCCCATCGTCATCGGCGGCACGTAGATGCCGCCGGACATCACCATGTGCAGCGCCTCGAACAGCGTCTCGTTGCTCGCGCGCTTCGGCACGAAGCCCATCGCGCCGGCATCGATCGCGCGGATCACGTCGCTGCTGCGGTCGGAAGCCGAGACGACGACGACCGGCAGCGCCGGGTAGGTGGCGCGGAACTCGACCAGCACCTCGAAACCGTCGGCATCGCCCAGGTGCAGGTCGAGCAGCACGAGGTCGAAGTCGGATTCGGCCTTCAGGATTTCGCGCGCCGCGCGCGCGCTGCTCGCACCGATCACCGTGGTGTCGCTGCCGAGGCCTTCGATGACGGCCTGAAGCGCCGACAGGATCAACGGGTGGTCATCGATCAGCAGAACCTTCATGCGCGTCTCCAGCAACGGGGGCATCGTAAACGACGGCGCGACGCGGCGCCCTCCCCAACAGGTGGGTTCAGGCCTCGCAGCCGTCAGACATAGCGACGCGCCAGGGACTCGGCCACGCAGACCGGCTTGTCCGAACCCTCGCGTTCCATCGTGACCTCGACCGTCAGCTGCGCTCCGCCGTCGAGCGGCTCGTATCGCGTCAGCTTGAAGTGCCCGCGCAAACGGCTGCCCGAAGGCACCGGCGCCGGGAAGCGCACCTTGCCCAGACCGTAGTTCACGCCCATGCGCGTATCAAGCACCTCGAAGGCCGACGCGCTCATCTCGGGCAGCAGCGACAGCGTCAGGAAGCCATGCGCGATCGTCGTGCCGAACGGGCCCTTCGCGGCGCGCTCGGCGTCGAGGTGGATCCACTGGTGATCGCCGGTCGCGTCGGCGAACAGGTTGATGCGCTGCTGATCGACGGTGATCCACTCGCTGACGGCGAGGGTCTGGCCGACCAGCGGCTCCAGGTCGGTGAGGTGCTCGAAACTTCGCATGCGGGCTCTCTTGGGGTTGTCGTTCGGAACTTCTAGGCGTCGAGCCACCGCGCGAGCGGCCGCCATTGCTCGAGATCCCGCTCGAAGCGGCTCGAGCCCACGTCCGACAGCGTCAGCCCGTGCGCGGCCAGGTGCACATAGTTCTGCGTGTCGCGCAGGAAGCCGAGCATCGGCACCTTGAGGCCGTCGAGGAAGCCGCGCAGTTGATCGGTCGAGATCGTGCCCTCGCGCGTGCGCATGCCGACGATCGCGATCTGCACGCGCTCGCTGCGCTTGTGCGCGAGCAGCTGGCGCACGAATTCGTGCGTCGCGTGGATGTCGAAGATGCTGGGCTGCAGCGGCACGAGCAGCTTGTCGGCCAGCCGCATCACCTCGTCGAGGCGCTTGCCGTGCAGACCGGCCGGCGTGTCGAGCACGACGTGGGTCGTGCCCTTCGGCGGGCGCACGACCTCGTCGTGGCTGACCTCCCAGGCCGCGATCGGCGCGAGGCCGACGGGCCGCAACGCGAGCCAGGTCCGCGCCGATTGCTGGCGGTCGACATCGCCGAGCATCACGGCGTTCCCGCGCGAGGCGTAGTAGCCGGCGATGTTGGTCGCGAGCGTGGTCTTGCCGACGCCGCCTTTCGGATTGGCCACCACGATCACCGGCATGCAGACCTCCGCTCGTTATTTGTCGAACTGCTTTCAGGTTATGTTAGCGGGGCCCGCGAACCTGTCGCCATCGAGACTAACCAGCGACCGACGTTCCACGCCCAACCTCTTTCGGAACCCATGCCCGAATCACAGATTGCCGTCGTTCCCGATGCCAGCCCGATGCCCTCGCCCGGTCCCGATGTCGTCGTGATCACCGCGCACCCGCAGATGGAGCACTCGCGCATCAACCGCCGACTGATGCGCGCGGCGCGGCGCCTGCCGGCGAGCGAAGACTCGCCGCTGATCGTCGTGCGCGATCTGTACGCGCTGTACCCGGACTACCTGATCGACGTCGCCGAAGAGCAGGCGCTGCTGCGCAACGCGAAGCTGATCGTCTGGCAGCACCCGATCCACTGGTACAGCATGCCGCCGTTGATGAAGCTGTGGGTCGACGACGTGCTCGCGTTCGGCTGGGCCTACGGCCCGGGTGGCACCGCGTTGCGCGGCAAGGACCTGTGGCTGGTCGCGACCACCGGCGGCCCCGAGGAGTCGTACCACCCGAACAGCTACAACCGCTACTTCTTCGACGACTTCCTGCCGCCCTACGAACAGACCGCGAACCTGTGCGGCCTGCGCTTCCTGCCGCCGCTGCTGCTGCACGGCGCGCACCGCGCGAGCGAGGCCGAGGTCGAGGCGCACCTCGAGGTCTACGCGCAGCGCCTCGCGAGCTACCCGCGCTGGCCCGAGCTCGACGAGCTGCTGTACGGCCTGCCGGCGCAGGTGCCCGAAGACGCGCGGCCCGACGACGAGGAGGCCTGAAGTGAAACTTGCCGCATTGAGTCGTGAGGCTGCGTCTGCTGTCGGCCCTTTGTTGCCCTCCGCGCCGGCCCCTCACCGCAGAGGCGCAGAGACCGCAGAGGGCCGCAGAGGAAATCACGTTCTTCTCCGCGTTCCTCTGCGGCCTCTGCGCCTCTGCTGTGAAGCCATGGGCCTCTGAGATGGAGCACACCTCCTGGCTCATCGGCCCCCTCGTCTATCTCGCGGCCGCGGTGATCGCGGTGCCGCTCGCGAAGTTCTTCGGCCTCGGCTCAATCATCGGCTACCTTGCGGCCGGCATCCTGATCGGGCCGTGGGGCCTGAAGTTCGTCACGAACCCGCAGGACATGCTGCACTTCTCCGAGTTCGGCGTCGTGCTGATGCTGTTCCTCGTCGGGCTCGAGCTCGAGCCGCAACGCCTGTGGTCGCTGCGCAAGCCGATCTTCGGCTGGGGCAGCGTGCAGTTGTTCGGCTCGGCGGCGCTGATGGTCGGTGTCGGCGTGCTCGCCGGGCTCGACTGGCGCGTCGCGCTGGTCGCGTCGCTCGGCCTGGCGATGTCGTCGACCGCGATCGGCCTCGGCGTGCTCGGCGAACGCGGCCTGATGAACACCGGCTCGGGCCAGAGCGTGCTCAGCGTCGCGCTGCTGCAGGATGTGGCGGCGATCCCGATCCTCGCGCTGCTGCCGCTGCTCGCGACCGGGCCGGCGCACGCGCAAGGCAATGGCTGGATCGGCGCGGGCAAGGCGCTCGGTGTGATCGCGATCATCGTGTTCGGCGGGCGCCTGCTGCTGCGCCCGGCACTGCGCTGGATCGCACGCAGCGCGACGCCCGAGATCTTCACCGCCGCATCGCTGCTGCTCGTCGTCGCGACCGCGGCGCTGATGCAGACGGTCGGCCTGTCGATGGCGCTCGGCGCGTTCCTGGCCGGCGTGCTGCTCGCCGAGAGCGAATACCGGCGCGAGCTCGAGACCGACATCGAGCCGTTCAAGGGCCTGCTGCTCGGCCTGTTCTTCATCGCCGTCGGCATGAGCATCGACTTCGCGGTCGTGATCGCGCAGCCCTTGCTGATCGCCGGCGTCGTGCTCGGCTTCCTGCTGCTGAAGGCCTTCGTGCTGTGGGGCATGGGCCGGCTGATGCCATTGCCGAAACCCGAGCGGCCGGTCTTCATCATCCTGCTCGCGCAGGGCGGCGAGTTCGGCTTCGTCGTGTTCCAGACCGCCGCCGCGGCCGGTGTGATCGACGCGCGGGCCTCGTCGCTGCTGGTCGCCGCGGTCGCGATCTCGATGCTCGTCACGCCGCTGCTGCTGGTCGCGGCCGACAAGTGGTGGATCCCGCTGCTCGCCGGCCAGGCGAAGAAAAAGACCGCGCTGCAGGAGCTGCAGGATCCGCAGAACCAGGCCGTCATCATTGCCGGCTTCGGCCGCTACGGCCAGATCGTCGGCCGCATGCTGTATGCGAACGGCATCAAGCCGACCGTGCTCGATGTCGATGCCGAACAGATCGACGCGATGCGCCGCTTCGGCTGGCCGGTGTTCTACGGCGACGCGACCCGGCTCGACCTGATGCGCACCGCCGGCGCCGCGACCGCGCGGGTGCTGGTGCTGGCGATCGACGATGTCGACCAGAGCGTCGAGGTCGCGAAGATGGTGCGCGAGAACTTCCCCGACCTGACGATCGTCGCGCGCGCCCGCAACGTGCGTCACTACTTCGAGCTGCACGACCTCGGCGTGACGATGATCGAACGCGAGACGCTCGACTCGGCACTGATGAGCGCGCGCAGCGTGCTCGAGCAGCTCGGCTGGGAGCGCCACCAGGCGCGCACGCTGGCGCTGCGCTTCCGGCGCCACAACGTCGAGCAGCTGGTCCAGATGGGGCCGCACCGCAAGGACGAGGCGAAGCTGATCGCGGTCGCGAAACAAGGCCGCCAGCAGCTCGAGGAGCTGTTCGCGCAGGAGCGCGACGAGGCCGCGAAGCGCCAGGCGCGCGTCGGCTGGAACGCCGAGGACGACACGCAAGGCAGGCCGCCGAGTTGACCCGGCGCGTGGACCGTCTCTGCGGCCGCCGCCTACAATCCGCCGCATGAGCCTGTCTCGTGCGTTCGGCAAAGCCATCGGCCGTTGGCTGATCGGCGTGCTGCTGTTCGCGCAGCTGGCGGTGGCCAGCTACGCCTGCCCCGGCGCGTCGGGCATGGCGTCGATGCCGTCCACCGCCGCGCCGGACGCGGCGCTGACCGCAATGCCGCCCGGCTGCGACCAGATCGATCCGAACGCCGCCAACCTCTGCGCCGAACACTGCCACTACGGACAGCAAAGCGCCGACACGGCGCCGACCCCGGTCGTGCTCGCGGCGATCCCGACCCTGCTGTATGCGCTCCCCCTCGAACCGGCACGCTTGCCCGGTTTCGGCCGGTCCCTGCCGGCCCCCGACGCCAGCCTGGCTGCGGCGCCCCCGCCACCGCACGCCATCCTGCACTGCGTCTTTCGCATCTGATCTCCCGACGCTGCGCGCGCTGAAGGCCCGACGGCGACGTCGACCTTCGACCCTGTCGTTCGTCTGGAGATCTTCATGTTCGATCACCCTTGCCGCGGCGCCGTTCGGCGCCCGCGTCCAACGGGCGCAAGCCTCGGCCCTCTCGTGCTGGCAGTGGCGCTCGGCCTGGGCGCACTCCCCGCGCTCGCCGCACCATTGACGCTCGACGACGCGCTGCGTCTGGCGCAGGACCGCTCGCGCCAACTGCCGGCGCAGGACGCTGCCGCGCAGGCAGCCCGCCAGATGGCCGTGGCGGCAGGCCAGCGTCCCGACCCGATCCTGAAGGCCGGCATCAACAACCTGCCGGTCACCGGAGCGGATCGCTTCGGTCTCACGAGCGACTTCATGACGATGCGTTCGATCGGCGTGATGCAGGAGTTCACGCGCGACACCAAGCTGAAGGCACGCGCGGCGCGCTTCGAGCGCGCGGCCGAGGTCGCGCAGGCCGCGCGCGAGCTGGCGCTCTCGAACCTGCAGCGCGATGCCGCGCTGGCCTGGCTGGACCGCCACTACCAGGAGCGCATGCGCGAGCTGCTGCTCGCGCAGCGCGACGAGGCCAAGCTGCAGATCGACGCCGCCGACGCGGCCTACCGCGGCAGCCGCGGGTCGCAGGCCGATGTGTTCGCGGCGCGCTCTGCCGTCGCGCAGATCGACGACCGCATCGCGCTGGCCGAGCGGCAGGTCGCCACGGCCCGGACGCAACTCGCACGTTGGGTCGGTCCGGCTGCCGCCGATGCGCTCGCGACGCCACCGGCGCTGGACACGGTGCGCCTGCGGCCCGAAGACCTCGAGACGCAACTCGTGCACCACCCGCAGATCGCGGTGTTGCAACGGCAGGAAGAGGTGGCGCTGGCCGAGGCCGACATGGCGCGCAGCAGCCAGCAAGCCGATGTGAGCGTCGAGCTGATGCTCAGCCAGCGCGGGCCGGCCTACTCGAACATGGTGTCGGTCAACGTCTCGATCCCGCTGCAGTGGGACGCGAGAAACCGCCAGGACCGCGAGCTCGCGGCGAAGCTGACGGGCGTCGAGCAGGCGCGCGCCGAACGCGAGGAGGCGACGCGCGCGCACCTGGCCGAGGCACTGGCGATGCTGCAGGCGTGGCGCAGCGACCGCGAGCGGCTGACCCGCTACGACGCCGCGCTGCTGCCGCTCGCGAACGAGCGCACGCGCGCGGCGATCGCCGCGTACCGCGGCGGCGCGGGCCCCTTGAGTGCGGTGCTGGACGCGCGGCGCGGCGAGATCGACCTGGCGCTCGAGCGCCTCCGCCTCGAGATGGACGCTGCGCGGCTGTGGGCGCAACTCAACTACCTGGTGCCGGTCGGCCGCGGCGCGATGGAGAGCAAGCCATGAAACCCACCCCGTTCGTGATCGCCCTCGCCGCCGCCGGCGTGCTCGGGGCCGCCGGTTACGGCCTGTATGCCCTCGGCATGCAGCGCGGCGTCGGCCTGGGCGCCGCGCCAGCCGCTGCCGCGCCAAGCATCGCCGAAGGCGAAGCAGCCACGCGCCGCCACATGGCAGCCGGCCTCAAGGCGGGCGACGTCGATCCGGTCACCGGCAAGAAGATCCTCTACTACCACGACCCGATGGTGCCGGCGAGCAAGTTCGACACGCCCGGCAAGTCGCCGTTCATGGACATGATGATGTCGCCGGTCTATGCCGATGCCGACAGCGACCCGGGCGGGGTCACCGTGAGCCCGCGCACCCAGCAGAACCTGGGCGTGCGCACCGCGCAGGTCGTCGAGGGGATGCTGTCGCCGCAGGTCGCCGCGGCCGGCAGCATCGCGTTCAACGAGCGCGACCAGGCCATCGTGCAGGCGCGCGCGACCGGCTACGTCGAGCACCTGCACGTGCGCGCGACGCTCGACCGCGTCGCCCAGGGCCAGCCGCTCGTCGACCTGTACGTGCCCGACTGGATCGCCGCGCAGGAAGAGTTCCTGTCGGTGCGGCGCATGCAGGGCACCGAGCTCGCCGCGCTGGTCGACGGCGCGCGCCAGCGCATGCGCCTGGTCGGCATGAACGACGCGCAGATCGGCCTCGTCGAGCGCAGCGGGAAGACACAGGCGCGCATCACGCTGACGGCGCCGATCGCGGGTGTCGTGGTCGAGCTGGCGCTGCGCGAAGGCATGACCGTGATGTCGGGCACGACGCTGTTCCGCATCAACGGTCTGTCGACCGTGTGGGCGAACGCCGAGGTTCCCGAGGCCCAGGCCGCATTGCTGCGGCCCGGCGCGAAAGTGCAGGCCCGCAGTGCTGCGGCGCCCGGCACGCCGATCGACGGCCGGGTGCAGGCGATCCTGCCCGAGGTGAATGCGGCGACGCGCACGCTGAAGGTCCGCACCGAGCTGGCCAACCCCGGTGGCCGCCTCGTGCCGGGCATGTTCGTGCAGATGCAGTTGATGGACGTGCGCGCCGAGAAGCTGCCGCTGGTGCCGACCGAAGCGGTGATCCAGACCGGCCGGCGCACGGTCGTGATGCTCGCCGAAGAGAATGGCCGCTTCCGACCGGTCGATGTCGAAGCCGGCATCGAGAGCGGTGGCCAGACCGAGATCAGGCGGGGCTTGCAGGCGGGCCAGCGCGTGGTCGTGTCGTCGCAGTTCCTGATCGACTCGGAGGCGAGCCTGAGAGGCGTCGAGGCACGCCTGAACGGCGCGCCGGCGTCGGGGAGCGGGCGATGATCGCGCGCCTGATCCGCGGGTCGATCGCGAACCGCTTCCTGGTGCTGCTCGCGACGCTGCTGCTCAGCGCCTGGGGCGTGCATTCGGTGCTGCGCACGCCGCTCGACGCACTGCCCGACCTGTCGGACGTGCAGGTCATCATCCGCACGAGCTTCCCCGGCCAGGCGCCGCGCATCGTCGAGAACCAGGTCACCTACCCGCTCACGACGACGATGCTGTCGGTGCCGGGCGCGAAGACGGTGCGCGGCTACTCGTTCTTCGGCGACTCGTTCGTCTACGTGCTGTTCGAGGACGGCACCGACCTGTACTGGGCCCGCTCGCGCGTGCTCGAGTACCTGAACCAGGTGCAGTCGCGCCTGCCGCCGACCGCGAAGGCCTCGCTCGGGCCGGATGCGACCGGCGTCGGCTGGATCTACCAGTACGCACTGATCGACCGCAGCGGAACACAGGACGCGAGCCAGCTGCGCGCGCTGCAGGACTGGTTCCTGAAGTACGAACTGAAGACCGTGCCGAACGTCGCCGAGGTCGCGTCGGTCGGCGGCATGGTGCGCCAGTACCAGGTCGTGCTCGACCCGGACAAGCTCGCCGCCTACAGGATCCCGCACACACGGATCGTCGACGCGCTCCAGAAGGCGAACCAGGAGGCCGGCGGCTCGGTGCTCGAGCTCGGCGAGGCCGAATACATGGTGCGCGCGTCGGGCTACCTGCAGAGCCTCGACGACTTCCGCAAGGTGCCGCTGACGACGACCGACGCCGGCGTGTCGGTGCGCCTGGGCGATGTCGCGCGCGTGCAGATCGGGCCGGAGATGCGGCGCGGCATCGGTGAACTCGACGGCGAGGGCGAGGCCGTCGGCGGCGTGATCGTGATGCGCTCGGGCAAGAACGCGCTCGAGACGATCGCCGCGGTGAAGGAGAAGCTCGAGACGCTGCGGGCGAGCCTGCCTCGCGGCGTCGAGATCGTGCCGGTCTACGACCGCTCGAGCCTGATCGAGCGCGCGGTCGGAAACCTGACGCACAAGCTCGGCGAGGAGTTCATCGTCGTCGCGCTCGTGTGCTTCGTCTTCCTGTTCCACCTGCGCTCGGCCTTCGTCGCGATCGTCTCGCTGCCGCTGGGCATCCTGGCCGCGTTCGTCGTGATGCGCTACCAGGGCGTGAACGCGAACATCATGTCGCTCGGCGGCATCGCGATCGCGATCGGTGCGATGGTCGACGCGGCGGTCGTGATGATCGAGAACGCGCACAAGCACATCGAGCAGTGGAACCACGACCACCCGGATCAGACCTTGAGAGGCGACGCGCACTGGCGCGTGATCGCCGATTCGGCCGCCGAGGTGGGACCAGCGCTGTTCTTCTCGCTGCTGATCATCACGCTCAGCTTCATCCCGGTGTTCACGCTGGAGGCGCAGGAAGGCCGGCTGTTCTCGCCGCTCGCGTTCACCAAGACCTACGCGATGGCGGCCGCCGCGGGCCTGTCGGTGACCCTGATCCCGGTGCTGATGGGCTACCTGATCCGCGG
Source organism: Rhizobacter sp. P5_A1 (assembly GCF_056400745.1). NCBI lineage: Bacteria > Pseudomonadati > Pseudomonadota > Betaproteobacteria > Burkholderiales > Sphaerotilaceae > Rhizobacter > Rhizobacter sp. P5_A1. The sequence goes on along the minus strand of NZ_JBFUKR010000016.1, from coordinate 19,536 downwards.
CCGCATTCCCGACGAGAAGACCAACCCGCTGAACCGCTGGCTGATCGCGGTCTATCGGCCGCTGCTGGACGCGGTGCTGCGCCGGCCGAAGCTGACGCTGGCCGGCGCCGCGGCCGTGCTCGTGCTGAGCCTGTGGCCGCTGCAGCACATCGGCGGCGAGTTCATGCCGCGGCTCGACGAGGGCGATCTGCTGTACATGCCGTCGGCGCTGCCGGGCTTGTCCGCCGGCAAGGCGGCCGAGTTGCTGCAGCAGACCGACCGGCTGATCAAGACCGTGCCCGAAGTGGCCAGCGTCTACGGCAAGGCGGGCCGCGCCGAGACCGCGACCGACCCGGCGCCGCTGGAGATGTTCGAGACGACGATCCGGTTCAAGCCGCGCGACCAATGGCGCGCCGGCATGACGCAGGACAAGCTGGTCGACGAGCTCGACCGGGTCGTCAAGGTGCCGGGCCTGGCGAACATCTGGGTGCCGCCGATCCGCAACCGCATCGACATGCTGGCCACCGGCATCAAGAGCCCCGTCGGCGTGAAGGTCGCGGGCAGCGACCTCGTGACGATCGACCGCATCACCGGCGAGATCGAGCGTGCGCTGAAGGATGTGCCGGGCGTCAGCAGTGCGCTGGCCGAGCGGCTGACCGGCGGCCGCTACGTCGACGTGAACATCAAGCGCGATGAAGCCGCGCGCTTCGGCATGAACATCGCCGACGTGCAGTCGGTCATCGCGTCGGCGGTCGGCGGCGAGAACATCGGCGAGACGATCGAAGGACTGCAGCGCTTCCCGATCAACCTGCGCTACCCGCGCGAGCTGCGCGACTCGCTCGACGGCCTGCGCAAACTGCCGATCGTCACCGAGCGCGGCGCGCGGCTCGTGCTCTCCGACGTGGCCGATGTGCGCATCACCGACGGCCCGCCGATGCTGCGCAGCGAGAACGCGCGCCTGTCGGGCTGGGTCTACGTGGACATCCGCGGCCGCGACCTGAAGTCGGCGGTCCAGGAGATGCAGCGCGTCGTCGCGAAGGCGGTGAAGCTGCCGCCGGGCTACTCCGTCTCGTGGTCGGGCCAGTTCGAGTTCCTCGAGCGCGCGACCGCGAAGCTGAAGATCGTCGTGCCGTTCACGCTGCTGATCATCTTCGTGCTGCTGTACCTCACCTTCAGGCGCATCGGCGAGGCGCTGCTGATCATGGCGACGCTGCCGTTCGCGCTGGTCGGCGGCATCTGGCTGCTGTACGGGCTCGGCCACGACCTTTCGGTCGCCGGCGCCGTCGGCTTCATCGCGCTGGCCGGCGTGTCGGCCGAATTCGGCGTGATCATGCTGCTGTACCTGAAACACGCGTGGCAGGAGCGGGTCGACAAGGGGCGCACCGGCGACGACGACCTGCTCGAGGCGATCCGCGCAGGCGCGGTGCTGCGCGTTCGGCCGAAGGCGATGACGGTCGCGGTGATCCTCGCCGGCCTGTTCCCGATCATGTGGGGAACCGGTACCGGCTCCGAGGTGATGCAGCGCATCGCTGCGCCGATGGTCGGCGGGATGATCACCGCGCCGCTGCTGTCGATGTTCGTGATCCCGGCGGCGTACCTGCTGATGCGGCGAGCGCGCGGGCGCAAGCCCGCGTGATCGCACCCTCTCAAGACACGATCAAGGTGCCGCTCATGTCTTCGTGCCCCGAGCCGCAGAACACGTCGCACAGGAAGGTGAAGCTGCCGGTCTTGTCGGGCATGAGCTGCAGTGTCGCGACCTGGCCCGGCATGATGTCGGTGCGCAGCTTGAAGTCGGCCAGGTTGAAGCCCATCGGCACCTCCGGCGCGGTGAACTGCAGCATGACCGTCTCGCCCTTCTTCACGCGGATCTCGCTCGGCACGAAGACGAACTTCTTCGCGACGATCTGGATCACCCGCGTCTTCGGCTGGGCCCGCGCCAGCGTCGTCACCGAACCCAGCGCCGTGACCGAACCCAGGGCCAGCGCCCCGGCCGCACCCAGCATCATCCGCTTGCTCGTGTCGATGCTCATCGCTCAGGCCTTCAGCACGGGCAGTTCGGTGATGGCGTAGGTCGCCTTCTTCGGCTCGGCCTCCACCTCGCGAAAGCCCAGGCCGCGGTAGGGCTGCGCCGGGTCCCACGGCAGCGGCGTGCGCTTGGGCTGCGAGCCGGCCACCGGCAGCGCGAAGATCAGCGACTTCGCCGAGTGGTGTGCGATGTGGCCCGTCATCTGGTGGTGCTCCTGGTGGATATGGCCGTAGAACACGGTCACGTTGGCATGCGGCATCAGCAGCTCGATCGCCTTCGCGCCGTCGCGCGTGGCCCAGTCCCATTGCGGGTACAGGTCGAACAGCGGCCGGTGCGCGAAGACGACGATGCGCGCGTCGGCGGGCTGCTTCCCGAGGTCGTCGGCAAGCCACGCCAGCTGCGGCTCGCCAAGCTGCGCGCCGGGGTCGCTGACGTTGTCGAGCACGATGAAATGCACGCCCTTGTGATCGAAGCTGTAGTTCGTCGCGCCGAAGAACTCCTTGAAGGCCTTGCCGTTGTCGAGCGAGGCATCGTGTTCGCCGGGGATGAAGCGCACGGTCTTGACCTTGAGCTCGGCGGCCATGTCACGGAACTCGGCCATGCGCTTGCGGCGCTCCTTCGGGTCGTCGGTGGTGTGCGTCAGGTCGCCGGTGAAGATGATGAAGTCGGGCGCCTGCGCGAGCGCGTTGACGGCCGCGATCGCCTTCGGCAGCGTGCCGCGGGCATCGGGGTTCGGCGCGCCTTCGAAGCCCCAGTGAATGTCGGACAGCTGGACGAAGAAAAAGTCGTCGTCGCCGCCCGGGCGCGTCGCATCGGCAGCCCGCACGGCGCCCGACAGGCCGGACGCGAACACCGCCCCACCGAGGCCCGCCAACTGCAGGAACTGCCTTCGATCGAATGCGCTCATGATGTTTCCCCGGATGAAACGATTTGGGCCGCTGCCGAGGTTCGGCCTGCGGGTCTCGTGATGTCATACCGGTGCCGGGCCCGGAAAATTCCCGACGCGCCGTAAATACCGCACTCAGTGGCTCGGGATCGGGAATAAACGCGGGCCGCGTCCGGTATCAGCTGTCAGAGAGGATCTGCATGAGCGATGACGAGAACCGGCGGCGCTTCGAGTTGCTGGCCCTGCCGCACCTGGACGCCGCCTACAACCTGGCGCGCTGGCTGACGCGCAACGACCAGGATGCCCAGGACGTGGTGCAGGAGGCCTCGATGCGGGCGATGCGCTACATGGGCAGCTTTCGCGGCGACAACGCCCGCGCCTGGCTGCTGCAGATCGTCCGCCACAGCTGCTTCTCGTGGCTGAAGGAGAACCGCCCGGCCGAAAGGCTTTTGCTCGACGACGCCGACGACACGCTGAGCGAAATCGCCGCGCCCGCCGCCGACGAGCCGCACGCCGTGGCGATGCGCAATGCCGACCGCCTGCAGATCGACCAGGCGATCGCCGCGTTGCCGATCGGCTACCGCGAGGTGCTGGTGCTGCGCGAACTCGAGGATCTCCCGTACGGCGACATCGCTCGCATCGCCGACATCCCGGTCGGCACCGTGATGTCGCGCCTGGCGCGCGCCCGAGGCCTGATGCGGCAGGCCTTGGCACCGAGCGCCCGCCCCGTGCTGCGCCCGGTGCCACGGTCGACGCTCGGTGGAGGCAAGTCATGACGTCAACACGCGAAACACAACGGATCAACGCCTTCGTCGACGGCGAACTCGACCTGCCGAGCCTGCTCGAGATGGAGGAGCGGATGCGATCGGACCCGGGCCTGCGGGAAGAGGTCGACGCGCTGCGCCAGTTGCGGGCGGCACTGCGCGACCGCGCGGAATACCACGCGGCGCCGGCGGCATTGCGTGCGCGCATCGCGGCGCTGACAGCGCCAGCGGCGACGCGGCGCGCGCCCGCGGTGGTCGGCGCGGCGATCTGGCGCTGGCTCGGCGCGCGCCCGATGGCGCTCTCGTTCGGCCTCGTCGCGGCGCTGGCGTTGGCGCTGAACCTCGCGTGGCTGCGCTCGACACGAGACGAGCGCTTGCTCGACGAGGTCGTCGCGAGCCATGTGCGCTCGACGCTCGGGCAGCACCTGGTCGATGTCGCCTCGTCGGACCACCACACCGTCAAGCCCTGGCTCTCGTCGAGGCTCGATTTCTCGCCGCCGGTCAACGAGCTGCCGATTCCGGGCTCGGTGTTTCTCGGCGGGCGCGTCGATTATCTCGACGGCCGCCCCGTCGCGGCCCTGGTCTACCGCCAGGGCCAGCACGTCGTGAACGCGTTCGTGTGGCCGGGCAGCACGACGGACAGCCCGGTCAAGCTCGTGGCCGAGCGCGGCTTCCAGACCGCTCGCTGGTCTCATGGCGGCATGACCCACTGGGTGATCTCGGACCTGAACCCGCAAGAGTTCGCGACGCTCGTTCAGGCGATCCAGCGGGCCGAAGGAGGCCCGGTCACGACTCGGTGATCCGCACCCTCCGCAGCCGCAGCGAATTCTTCTCGAGTGCCCCGCTTGACCTTGCCACGGTGGCAAGCTTTAGAGTCCGCCCGGTCGTCACAGCCGCGTGCTAATCTGGACCGCGTGAAAACTGTTCGCATCTGGCTCCTGGTGTTGCTGGCGCTGCTGCTCCCGATTCGGGGCGCGGTCGCCGCGGCGATGCTGTGCCCGTCGTCGACCGCGGCCGGCCACGCCGAGGGGCATCTGCATCAGCATTCGACGGACACGTCGGAGCACGCGCACATGCAGCAGCTGCACGCCACGGGCGAACACCATGCCGACGACGGCAAGCCCGCCGGCCCGTCCGACAAGTGCGGCCTGTGCTGCGACTTGTGTTCCGTCACGCCGCTCGTCGGCAGCCTGCCGGGCGTGCCGGTGCCGCAGGCCCTCGCATCGATCTCCTTCCCCGACCTGCGCGCCGCCGCGCCGAGCTTCGTCTCGGACGGGCAGGAGCGCCCACCACGAAGCAGCTGACCCGAACGGGCCTGCGCACGCGGGCCTGACGGCGCTCGTGCGTCCAGCGCACGCGCATGGGCTGGCCGGATCGGATCCGGCCGGCGGTCCAGCTGCTTCGACAATGAACAAACACCTCCCGCCGATTCGCGTCGGCATCGCGGCAGCAACTGCCGTGCTCTTCTTCGCCGGCTGCGCCTCGTTCTCCGAAGACGGCGGCTTCGGCAAGGTCGCCGAGCTCACACGGGAACGCACCGGCCAGACCGCGTCGTGGCAGCGCTCGCCTGCCGACAACGACAGCGCGCAGACACGCATCAATGAGTTGCTGATGCGGCCGTTGAGCGCCGACAGCGCGGTCGAACTGGCACTGCTGAACAACCGCGGCTTGCAGGCCGGCTTCGCGGAACTGGGCATCGCCGAGTCGGATCTCGTGCGCGCCGGCCGGCTCGCCAATCCAACGCTCGGCTTCGGCCGGGTCAGCGGCGGCGGCATCACCGAGATCGACCGCTCGATCCTGTTCGACGTGCTGGGCCTGCTGACGATGCCGCTGGCGACGCAGGTCGAGCGGCAGCGCTTCGAGCGGGCGCAATACCAGGCGGCGTTGGACGCCGTCGGCGTCGCCGCCGAAGCGCGCCGGGCGTTCTTCGGCGCGGTCGCGGCGCAGGATCTGGTGCGCTACGGCCAGCAGGTCGACGACGCGGCCGATGCGTCCAGCGAACTCGCGCGCCGCATGCGCGAGGCGGGCAACTTCAACAAGCTCGCGCAGATGCGCCAGCAGGCCTTCGCTGCCGACGCGCGCACGCAGCTGGCGCGGGCCCGGCACCAGGCACTGGCAGCACGCGAGCGGCTGATCCGCGCGCTCGGGCTCAGCGGCGAACCGCCGAGCTTCACGTTGCCGGAACACCTGCCCGAGCTGCCGACCGAGCCGATGGCGCCGCAGGATGCGGAACAGACCGCGATGGACAAGCGTCTCGACGTGCAGATGGCCAGGCGTTCCGCCGAGGCCACTGCGAACGCGCTCGGCCTGACGAAGGCGACCCGGTTCGTCAACGTGCTGCAGGCTGGCTACGCGAACCAGAGCCAGACCGGCGAGGCGCGCCGGAACGGCTACCAGATCGAGGTCGAGCTGCCGCTGTTCGACTTCGGCGCGACACGATCGGCGCGCGCCGAAGCGCTCTACATGCAGTCGATCCACCGCACCGCCGAGATCGCGGTCAACGCGCGCTCCGAAGTGCGCGAAACCTACTCGGCCTATCGCACCGCATACGACCTGGCGAAGCACTACCGCGACGAGATCGTGCCGCTGCGCCAGCGCATCGCCGACGAGAACCTGCTGCGCTACAACGGCATGCTGCTCGGCGTGTTCGAGCTGCTCGCCGACGCGCGCGAGCAGGTCAGCGGCGTCACCGGTTATGTCGAGGCGCTGCGCGATCACTGGATCGCGCAGACAGACCTTCAATCCGCGCTGACCGGCGGTTCGCCGGGCGCGGCCACCCTCTCGAAAGAATCCCGATGAGCAACCGCAGAACCTTCCTGCGCAGCGCCGGCGCGACCGCGCTCGGCGCCGCGGCGCTGAGCCGTGCCGGCGCCGCTGCGCTGCCGGAGGCCGTGATCCAGAGCGCGCCGACGATGCAGCCGCCGCCGCGCCCGCAGACCGGCCGGCCGTACCGCCCGGTCGTCACGCTCAACGGGTGGTCGCTGCCCTGGCGCATGAAGGACAACATCAAGGAGTTCCACCTCGTCGCCGAGCCGGTCGTGCGCGAACTCGCGCCCGGCATGAAGGCGAAGCTGTGGGGCTACAACGGCAGCAGCCCGGGGCCGACGATCGAGGCCGTCGAGGGCGATCGGGTGCGCATCTTCGTCACCAACAAGCTGCCCGAGGCGACGAGCATCCACTGGCACGGCATGCTGCTGCCCTCGGGGATGGACGGCGTGACCGGGCTGACGCAGCCCGCCATCGCGCCCGGCAAGACCTTCGTCTACGAGTTCGTGCTGACGCGCTCCGGCACCTTCATGTACCACCCGCACGCCGACGAGACGCTGCAGATGGCGATGGGCATGATGGGGATGTTCATCGTGCACCCGAAGGACCCGCGCCAGTTCAAGGTCGATCGCGACTTCGTGCTGCTGCTCGCGGCGTTCGACATCGATCCGGGTTCGGCCACACCGAAGGTCAACACGATGCTCGACTTCAACCTCTGGACCTGGAACAGCCGCGTGTTCCCCGGCATCGACCCGCTCGTCGCGCGCAGCGGCGACCGCGTGCGCATCCGCGTCGGCAACCTGACGATGACGAACCACCCGATGCACCTGCACGGGCACCACTTCGAGGTGACCGGCACCGACGGCGGCTGGGTGCCGAAGTCGGCGCGCTGGCCCGAGGTGACGACCGATGTCGCGGTCGGCCAGGTGCGGGCCTTCGAGTTCGACGCGAACGCCGGCGACTGGGCGTTCCACTGCCACAAGTCGCACCACACGATGAACGCGATGGGGCACGACGTGCCGACGATGCTCGGCGTCGACGCGCGCGGCGTGGTCGACAAGATCACGAAGCTCGTGCCCGAGTACATGCACATGGGCGACAAGGGCATGCACGACATGGCCGAGATGGAGATGCCGCTGCCCGACAACACCTTGCCGATGATGACCGGCACGGGCCCGTTCGGCGGCATCGGGATGGGCGGCATGTTCAGCGTGCTGAAGGTGCGCGACGACGTGAAGCCGGGCGACTACCGCGACCCCGGCTGGTTCAAGCACCCGCCCGGCAGCGTCGCGCGCGAATACGCCGGCGCGCTCGAACCGGCGGTGCGCAGCCCCGCCCCGAAGGCCGACGCCGACACGCCGAAGGCTCGCAAACCATCCGGCCACGAAGGCCATTGATCAGAAGGTCATTTCACATGAACACCCGACTCACTGCGCACCTCCTCGCCGCACTCCTGGCGGCATCTTCTGCGACCCTCGTCCTCGCGCACGGCGATCAAGAACATGGGGCGCCAAACCGATACGACGCCAGCAAGGTCGAGCCCACCGACTTCGGCCGGCAAGGCGATCCCGGCAAGGTGACGCGAACCATCGAGGTCGGCATGGCGGACACGATGCGGTTCAGGCCGGCGAACCTGGCGGTCAAGCGCGGCGAGACCATCCGCTTCGTCGTGCACAACGACGGCAAGCTGCTGCACGAGATGGTGCTCGGCACGGCCCAGGCGATCGACGCGCACGCGGCGCTGATGAAGAAGTTTCCCGAGATGGAGCATGCCGACGCGAACATGGCCCACGTCAAGCCCGGCGCGCGCGGCGAGATCGTCTGGCAGTTCGATCGGCGCGGCGAGTTCCGCTTCGCGTGCCTGCAGCCGGGGCACTACGAGGCCGGCATGGTCGGCAAGGTGACGGTCAAGTGAAGGAGCACACGATGAACACACGGATGAAGATGCTGGCGGCCGCGCTCGCCGCCGTCTCGATCGGCGCGTCAGCGCAGGGGCAGGCGACGCCGAGCGCGGCCAGCGCGTCCACCGCGGTGGCGACGCTGACCGACGGCGAGGTGCGCAAGGTCGACCGCGAGGCCGGCAAGCTGACCCTGCGCCATGGCCGCATCGAGACGCTCGACATGCCGGGCATGACGATGGTGTTCCGCGTCGCCGATCCGGGCCTGCTCGCGGGCATCAAGGAAGGCGACAAGGTCCGCTTCGCCGCCGAACGCAGCGGTGGCGCGCTGACGGTCACGCGCATCGAGGTGGTCCAGTAGCTGCCGCGCGATCCGGCGGCGAGCGCAAGCGCCGCGGGTCCATTCCCGCGCCGAATCTTGTTGCCAATCAATTTGCAATAAGATCGCGGCCATGGAACGCAACACCCGCCAGCGCGAAGCGGTGCTCGCCGCGATCGAGCACGCCGGCCGTGCGCTGACGCCGGCCGAGATCCTCGCGCTCGCGCAGACCTCGGTCGCGAGCCTGAATCTGTCGACGATCTACCGCCAGATCAATGCGCTGCAAGACGAGGCACGCATCGTCAAGGTGTTGCTTCCGGGCCAGGCCGCGCGCTTCGAGGCCGCCTGCGGCGATGCGCATCACCACCACGGCAAGGCGCCGCACCACCACCATCATTTCCACTGCGAGGCCTGCGACCGCGTCTACGCGCTGCACGCCTGCCCGGGTTCGATGCAGGACCTGGCACCCGCCGGCTTCGTCGTCAGCGCGCACGAGATCACGCTGCGCGGGTTGTGCGCCGCGTGCAGCAAAGGCCGGCCAACATGACGGGTGTCGAATTGCCGGCCAGCGGCATGGCGCTGTTCTTCCTGCTCGGGCTGCGCCACGGCATCGAGCCGGACCACATCGCCGCCATCGACGGCTTGACCCTGCGCGCGCACGACCACCGCGAGCGCCATGCGCCGTGGACCGGCAGCCTGTTCGCGCTCGGTCATGGCCTGGCGATCGCGGTGATCGCGGTCGGCATCAGCCTGCTTGCCGCGTCGTTCACGCTGCCGGCCACGCTCGTGCAGGTGCTCGACTGGTTGCCGATCGTGCTGCTGACCCTGCTCGGCCTGTGGAACCTGCGTGCGCTGCTCGCGCCCGGCGCCTACCGGCCGAATTCGGTGCGGATGAAGCTGATCCCAGCGGCGCTGCGCGAGCGCACCGACCTGTGGTCGACGGTCGCGATCGGGCTGCTGTTCGCGCTCGTGATCGACACGGTCGCGCATGTCTCGGCCTGGAGCGTGTTCGCGACGCACCAGGGCGGCTGGTGGGCCGGCGTGGTCGCGGGACTGCTGTTCTCCGGCGGCATGCTGATCGCGAGCACCGCCGACTCGCAGCTGATCTCGCGCGTGCTGCGCAGCGCCGGCAGCGAAGCCGCCGCATCGAAGCTGCGTCGCGGCATCGGCTGGTTCGTCGTGATCCTGTCGTTCGCGGTTGTCGCTCAGGCGGTGATCGCAAAGATCACCGGCTGAATCCACGGATCAGGCGATCTGGCAGGCCTCTTCGAAGCTCAGGCGCGGGCTGCGGCCGAACAGCTTGCTCGCGTCGCCGTGCCCGAGGTTGATGATGAAGTTCGTCTTCACCGACGTGTCGGCCCAGAACGCCGCATCGACCTTGGCCGCATCGAAGCCGCTCATCGGCCCGCAATCGAGGCCGAGCGCGCGCGCCGCGAGGATCAGGTAGCCGCCCTGCAGACTGGAATTGCGAAACGCGGTCGCCTCGATCATCGGCTGCTTGCCGACGAACCACGACTTCGCGTCGGCATGCGGGAAGAGCTTCGGCAGCTTCTCGTAGAACGCCATGTCCATGCCGACGATCACGGTCAGCGGCGCGGCGCGCGTCTTCTCGAGATTGCCCGGCGCGATGCCTTCCAGCAGCTTCGCCTTGGCCTCGGGCGAGGTCACGAAGATGAAGCGCGCCGGGCTGCAGTTGGCCGAGGTCGGGCCCCACTTCAGCAGCTCGTAGAGCTCGTGCAGCGTGGCCTCGGGGATCGGTTCGGGCTTGAAGCCGTTGTGGGTGCGGGCCTCGGTGAAGAGTTGCTCGGTCGTGACGTTCATGGCTGCAGCTTCATCGGTTGGGATAACGCCATTCTCGGCGTCGCCCGCGCGTGCGGCCCGCAAATTTTCGTCGACCGCGTTCGGCTGCGTTGAAGGGTCGGCGAGGCAGAATTCGCCGATGTTCGCGCCTTCACAACACGACGTTCGCCGCTTCTTCTGCGAGACCCGCCGCAAGCAGCGTGAGGCCCTGCCGCTGACGCCGATGGAGGCGATCGCCGCCGACTGGATCGATCAGCACCCCGAGCTCCACAAAGAGCTCGACGACCTCGACGCCGCGCTCGCGGCGGTCTACGAGGTCGAAGGCGGGCGCGGCAATCCGTTCCTGCACCTGTCGATGCACCTGTCGATCACCGAGCAGATCGCGATCGACCAGCCGACCGGCATCAAGCAGGCCTTCGGGCTGCTCGCCGCGAAGCTCGGCTCGCCGCACGCCGCGCAGCACGAGGTGATGGAGTGCCTGGGCGAGATGATCTGGGCCTCGCAGCGCAGCGGGCTGCCGCCCGACGGCGAGCGCTACCTGGAGTGCGTGCGCCGGCGCGCGACGCGTTCGCCCATTTAGGACTGGCGCAAGCCGTGCCGCGCCGCGTGGCGCGAGCCCGGGCGCGACGGCGCACGCAGCATCTGGCGCGAGGCCTGGCGCGTCTCGCCGAACAGCGAGTCGCGGAACACCGCGGCGCTCGAGCGATCGTCGATCGCCCACAGCAGCAGCGCGCGTGCGGTCATCGGCTTCGCGAACAGAAAGCCCTGCAACTCGTCGCAGCCGAGTTCGACCAGGACCTTGCGCTGGCGCGCGGTCTCGACGCCTTCGGCGACGACCTTCAGGCCCAGCGCGTGCGCGAGCTTGACGACCGCGTCGACGACCGCGCGCGCATCGGCGCTGTGGTCGACGTCCTTCACGAAGCTGGCGTCGATCTTCAGCTCCTCGGCGGGCAGCTGGCGCAGGTAGCTCAGGCTCGAATAGCCGGTGCCGAAGTCGTCGATCGACAGGTGCGTGCCCATCTCGCCGAGGCGGCGGAAGGTCTCCTGCGTCGCGCCGGTGTCTTCCATCGCCGCCGACTCGGTGATTTCGCAGGTCAGCAGCGCCGGGTGGATGCGGTGACGCGCGAGCGCGTCGGCGATGCGGTCGGCGATGTCGTCCTGGCGCATCTGGTGCGCCGACAGATTGATCGCGACGCGCATGCGCAGGCCCTTGTCGCGCCACGCCCGCGCCTGCTTGCAGGCCGCCTCGACGACCCAGTTGCCGAGCAGCCCGATCAGCCCCGAGCGCTCGGCCAGCGGCACGAACTGCCCCGGCATCACCATGCCGAGCGTCGGGTGGTTCCAGCGCAGCAGCGCCTCGGCCGCGGTGACCTTGCCGCTGCGCGCGTCGACCTTGGGCTGGAAGAAGAGTTCGAGTTCGTCGTTCGCGAGCGCCAGGCGCAGGTCGCGCAGCATGTCGAAGTTCTGCTGCACATCGGCGTCCATCTCGGGGGCGTAGAAGCAGTGACGCGCACCGCCGGCGCGCTTGGCGGCGTACATCGCCGCGTCGGCGCGGGCGATCAGCTTGTTCGGGTGGCAGTGGTCGGGATAGCGCGCGATGCCGACCGAACACGAGATCGCGACCTCGCGATCGTCGATCCGGTACGGCTCGCTGAGCACGTCGATCAGCCGCTCGGCGAGGCGCGCCGCGACCTCCGGCGCGTCGATGCCGACCGCGAGCAGCAGGAACTCGTCGCCGCCGACGCGCGCGGCCACGCCCGTGCCGCGCGCGATGCCCTTCAGGCGCCTGCCCACCTGCTCGAGCACGCGGTCGCCGCTGCTGTGGCCGAAGGTGTCGTTGACCGGCTTGAAGCCGTCGAGGTCGATGAACAGCACCGCGAGGCTCGCGCGCTTCGCATCGCACTTCTTCGCTGCATTCTGCAGCCGACCCTCGAAGAACAGCCGCGTCGGCAGGCCGGTCAGGTTGTCGACCGCCGCGGCGGCGCGGGTCGTGCGCGCGTGCGCGTCCGCACCGGCGCTGCCGTGCCGCAGCACCATCAGCAGCACCGCGCCGAGCGCGACGAGGCCGGTCACGACGAGCCATTCGGGCCCGATCGCCCAGCGTGCCGCTTCGCTCGCCGGCACCGAGACGGCCGCGCCGAGGCAGGCCAGCGCGGCCGCGATCGCACAGCCGGCGCCGCGCAGCACACCGGCGAGGCGCTCGTCGGCGGCCTGCAGCTGGGTCGCGATCAGCGCCGCCGACAGGGCCAGCGTCAGCGAGCCGACGCCGAGCCACGCCGGCCCGTCGGCGACGCGAAACAGGCCCGAGGCGTTGAACATCGCGTGCAGATAGGCCGCCGCCGGCATCGCGGCCGCGGCCACACCGGCCCACGCACGCCGGCCACGGTCCCAGAGCAGGCCGACGCTCGCGGCCAGCGCCGCGAGCAACAGCGCCGGCAGGCCGCGCCAGAGCCAGGCCAGGCTGCGCGCGAGTTCATCGGCAGCCGGCGCGCGCAACGCGTTCGCCGGCCACCACAGCGCGCACGCACCGAGCACGATCGCGACCGCGAACAGCGCGCGCCCGATGCGCGGCGGCCTGGCCTCGGCTGCCGCAGCGAGCGCGGCGGCGAGCCACAGCAGCGCGCCGCAGACCGCGAAGCTCGCGGTCATCAGCAAGGCAGGCGACGACGACGGGTGCATCGGATCCTCGGATCTGGGTTCAGGAAAGCGCGCCGCCCGGGCGGGGGCGCAGGCAGCGACCCGCATGGTGAGGGTTTTCGAGGTGTTTCGGGCCCGACGGGGCCCCCGCCCGGCGCCGTTCGGACACCGACCGTGACGCATGCCGCAGCCGGCGGCGTGCGCCGCCAACGCTATTCGCCGCCGACCAGGCCGTTGCGGATCGCGTAGACCGTCATCTCGGAGTTGTTGGTCAGGCCGAGCTTCTCGAGCACGCGGGCGCGGTAGACGCTGACGGTCTTCGGGCTGAGCATCAGTTCCTCGGCGATGTCGGACAGGCGCTTGCCCGACGCGATCATCACCAGCGTCTGCAGCTCGCGATCGGAGAGCTTCTCGTGCGCATTCGCGATCATCGGCGTCGTCAGGCTCTCGACCAGCATCTGCGCGATCTCGGGCGTGACGTACTTGCGGCCCTGCGCCACGGTGCGCACCGCGGCGACGATCTGCGCCGGGTCGCCGCCCTTGTTGACGTAGCCGAACGCGCCGGCGCGCAGCGCGCGGATCGCGTACTGGTCTTCCGGGTACATCGAGACGACGAGCACGCGCATCGCGGTCGCCTCGTCCTTCAGCACGTGCAGCACGTCGAGGCCGCTGCGGCCGGGCAGGTTGATGTCGAGCACGAGCACGTCGGCGGTGTGGTCGCGCATCAGCGCGCGCAGCTCGCCGTAGTCGCCGGCCTCGCCGACGACCTCGATGTCGGGCGCGTCCGAGAGCGTGTCGCGGATGCCGCGCCGGATCAGCGCGTGATCGTCGCAGAGAAAGACCTTGATCATCGTTGCGCCCGTGTCGTCGTTGCTGCGTTCACAGTTCGCCCCACTGGCTCGGATCGTCGGCGTCATGCGGGCCGGCGGCAGTTGCTTCTTCCGGGGTGCCGAGCGGATTCAGCGGCACCGAGAGAATCATCGTGGTGCCGCTGGCGCTGCTGCTGAGCTCGATCCAGCCATCGACGGTGCCGGCGCGCTCGTGCAGGCCGCGAATGCCGAACGAACGCACCTTCGCCAGATCGTCGGCGCCCAGGCCGCGGCCGTTGTCGCTGATCTCGAGCGACAGCACGCCGCCGGCGAGCGACAGATCGAGCTCGACGCGGCTCGCCTGCGCGTGCTTGCTGACGTTGGTCAGCGCTTCCTGCGCGGTGCGGTAGGCGACCAGCGGCACGCCGGGCGGCAGCTCGGCCACCTCGGCGGGCAGGCGCACCAGGCATTCGACGCCGGTGCGTTTCTCGAAGCGCGAGGCCAGCCACTGCAGCGCCGCGACCAGCCCCTGCTCGAGGATCGCCGGGCGCAGGTTGTGCATGATCCGCTTGCTCGAATCGATCGCCAGCGTCACGGTCTCGAGCGCCGAGCCGACGCGCGACAGCACCGCGTCGGAGTCGGAGTGGCGCTGGATCCACGCCAGGTCGAACTTCAGCGCGGTCAGCGAGCCGCCCACGTCATCGTGGATCTCGCGCGCGATCGCGGTGCGCTCCTGCTCGATGCTGTTCTGCAGGTGCTGCGCGAGCTCGCGCAGGCGCTGCTTCGATTCGTCGAGCTCGCGATCGGCGCGCACGCGGGCGCGGCGCGTCTCGGTGGCCTCGACCGCATGCAGCAGCGCCGGCACCAGGCGCGCGAGGTTGTTCTTCAGCAGGTAGTCGCTCGCGCCGTTGCGCATCGCCTCGACCGCGGTGTCTTCGCCGATCTCGCCCGAAACCAGGATGAACGGCACGTCGCGGCCGCTGGCCTCGAGCAGGTCGAGCGCGACCAGGCCGGAAAAGCCGGGCAGGTTGTAGTCGGAAATGATCGCGTCCCAGTCGCGCTCGTCGAGCGCGCCGAGGAATTCGGCCTCGGAGTCGATGCGCCGCACCTGGGCTCGCAGGCCGCCGCGCCTCAGGTGCGCGAGCGTCAGTTCGTGGTCGAGCTCGGAATCTTCGAGATGCAGGATCTGCAGCACACGATCAGCCCCGGCCGAGGCGTTCGCGGAGGGGCGGGGGGACTGCATGGCGTGAAGTATGCCCCGCGCTGTCGTGGCCGGGCAACTCAGAGGCTGAGGGGCCCGGCCGAGCGAACAAGACCCGGTTGGTCGGGCTGTTTCCGCTCAGGTCTGGCCGCCGGCTGCCGAAAAGCTGGGGAGCGCCCCGTCCGAAGACCCCCTGCCGACACCGGAAGCACGATGCCGAACCCACAAGCCCATGACCCGCACGGTGCGGCGCCGATGCCGCTGCTCGCCGCCGCGGACCTGCAGGACAACCTGATGACGGCGAGCAACGACCTGGACCGCCTGCAGGGGCTGCTCTCGCATGCCTGCGACGAGCTGATGCAGGGCTTTCACGGCGCCGCCGGCGAGATCCAGGAGCTGGTCGATGCGGCCCACGATTCGCCCTCGCAGGAGCTGTTCGACAGCGTGATGCAGCATCTCGGCGGCGCGATCACCGCGCTGCAGTTCCAGGACATGGCCTCGCAGCTGATCGCCCACACCCACAAGCGCCTGCGCAACTGCGCCGACCGGATCGCGCGCGAAACGATGGGCGACGACGACGACGGCGCCGCGGTCGTCGAAGAGGCGCCGCTGCGCCCGAACCCGGTCACGCAGGACGAGATGGACGCCGGCTCGGTCGAGCTGTTCTGACCGGCCTCGATTCAAGTCCGCACGCACGCAACCGAAAACGCCTCAGGAAATCCGGAGATTCACATGCATTCAATCCTCGCAGTCGACGACTCAGCGTCCATGCGCCAGATGGTGGCGTTCACGCTGAAGAGCGCAGGCTACAGCGTCGTCGAAGCCGTCGACGGCCAGGACGCCTGGGAAAAGACCGGCAAGAGCGATTTCGACCTCGTGCTGACCGACCAGAACATGCCGCGTCTCGACGGCATCGGCCTGACGAAGAAGCTGCGCGACAACCCGAAGTTCAAGGCCACGCCGATCCTGATCCTGACGACCGAGTCGAGCGACCAGATGAAGCAGGCCGGACGCAGCGCCGGCGCGACCGGCTGGCTCGTCAAGCCCTTCGACCCGGCCAAGCTGATCGAAGTCATCAAGAAGGTGATCCGCTGAAAGGCGGGAGCACGACCATGGGCGACATGACGCATGAAGGCGCGAACCTCGGCGCAGGCATCGACCTGAGCCAGTTCTACCAGGTGTTCTTCGAGGAGGCGGGCGAGAACCTCGACCGCATGGAGGCGCAGCTGCTCGAGATCGACATCGAGGCCGCCGACGACGAGGAACTGAATTCGATCTTCCGCTGCGCCCATTCCGTCAAGGGCGGTGCCGCGACCTTCGGCTTCGCCGACGTGGCCGAGCTGACGCACCAGATGGAGACGCTGCTCGACAAGCTGCGCCGCCACGAGCTGACGCCGACCGCGGCGATGGTCGACGTGCTGCTGCAGTCGGGCGACGCGCTGCGCGCGCAGCTCGCACGCCACCAGGGCGCCGCCGGCGACGCGATCGACACGACCGAGCTGCTGACCAGCATCCGTGCGATGAGTTCGGGCCATGCGCCGCCCGTGGCCGCGGTGGCCAAGGCCGCGGTGCCCGATGCCGAAGCGCAGATGGCCGACGAACCGCCGCCCGAGGCGCGCCTGACGGCGCCGGCCGCCATCGGCAACCCGGCGCGCGAGCTCGAGGTGCGCGTCGGCCCGCTGAAGAACCCGGCCGATGCCAACGCGCTGATCGAACTCTTCAACGAGATCACCGACCTGGGCACGATCGAAGCGATCGACGGCGGCCAGGCGAGCGAAGGCATCCGGCGCTTCCGCGTCATCACGACCAGCAGCGACAACGACCTGCTGGACCTGTTCACGTTCCACGTTTCGCGCGACGAGGTCGCGCTGCTGCCGGTCACCGACGGCTATGGCTTCCACGCCGGCGCGCCGGGCGCACCGTCGGAGGCCGAACTGGCGCTGCGCGATCCGGGCTACGGCTTCTTCGAGAACGCGCCGGGCGCTCCGGACACGGTCGCCGAACCGGCCGGCAGCGCGGTCGCGACGCGGGCCGAAGCCGCCAAGCCAGCGCCGCGCGCACCGGCTCGCGCCGAGAAGGCACCGGCCGCCGCGCTCGAATCGTCGACCTTGCGCGTCTCGGTCGAGAAGGTCGACCAGCTGATCAACCTGGTCGGCGAGCTCGTCATCACGCAGGCCATGCTGGCGCAGAACAGCAAGCAGATCGACCCCGGCCTGTACCAGCAGCTGGCCGCCGGCCTGGCCGACCTGGACCGCAACACACGCGACCTGCAAGAGTCGGTGATGTCGATCCGGATGATTCCGATGTCGATGGTGTTCTCGCGCTTCCCGCGCATGCTGCGCGACCTGGCGGCCAAGCTCGGCAAGAAGGTCGAGTTCGTCACGCAGGGCGAGGCGACCGAGCTCGACAAGGGCCTGGTCGAGAAGATCACCGACCCGCTGACCCACCTGGTGCGCAACAGCTGCGACCACGGCATCGAATCGCCGGCCGAGCGCGTCGCGAAGGGCAAGCCCGAGCACGGCACGATCACGCTCGCGGCCTCGCACCAGGGCGGCTCGATCCTGATCGAGGTGCGCGACGACGGCAAGGGCCTGTCGCGCGAGAAGTTGATCGCCAAGGCGCGCGAGCGCGGCATCGACGCCCCGGATTCGATGACCGATGCCGAGGTCTGGGCGCTGATCTTCGCGCCCGGCTTCTCGACCGCCGATGTCGTCACCGATGTCTCGGGCCGCGGCGTCGGCATGGACGTGGTCAAGAAGAACATCACCGCGCTCGGCGGCACGGTCGAGATCGATTCGGCCGAAGGCTACGGCATGAGCGTGAAGGTGCGCCTGCCGCTGACGCTGGCGATCATGGACGGCATGTCGGTCGGCGTCGGCGACGAGGTCTACATCCTGCCGCTGTCGTCGGTGATCGAATCGTTCCAGGTCCGGGCCGAGACGATCAAGACGATCGGCGGCAGCGGCCGCGTGATCGAGGTGCGCGACGAGTTCATGCCGGTGCTCGATCTCGAGCAGGTCTTCGGCGTGCCGCGTTTCGATTTCGAGTCGGCCAGCGGGATCATGGTGGTCGTCGAGGCCGAGGGCGGGCGCGTCGCGCTGCTGGTCGACCAGCTGCTCGGCCAGCAGCAGGTCGTCGTGAAGAACCTCGAGGCGAACTACCGCCGCGTCAACGACATCTCCGGCGCGACGATCATGGGCGATGGCCGGGTCGCGCTGATCCTCGATGTCGGCAGCCTGGTGCGGCGCTCGCGCCACTGATCCCGCCAACTTCGCCTCGAAAGGCCGGCGCATGCGAATGCGCCGGCCTTTTGCTTTGCGCACGCACCTCAATGAAGCAGAGCAGCGGCCGATAAGGAGAAGGAGTGTGAACGCCCGTCAACCCCGGACCCCTGCCCCATGACATTGAACAACCTGCGGATCGGCCCACGCCTGTCGATCGGCTTCGGCGCGGTGCTCTCGCTGCTGCTGGCGATCGTCGCGATCGCCTACTTTCAGCTGGCACGCACGGCAGACGGGCTGACCGAGCTGACCGAGCGCAACCAGCGCGCCGGCATTGCACGCGACTGGGCCGGCAAGACGCAGCTGAATGTCGCGCGCGCGATCGCGATCGCCAAGGCTGGCGGGCAGCCGAACATCGAGAGCTTCTTCACGCCGCAGATCAAGCAGACGACCGCCGAGATCGGCGAACTGCAGAAGACGATGGAGCGCCTCGTCGTCGGCGACGAAGGCAAGGCGCTGATGGCCAGCGTCGCGAAGAGTCGTCAGGTCTATGTCGCCCTGCGCGAACAGCTCTTCACGCTCGTCAAGCAGGCCGACACGCCGGCAGCCGAGAGCCTCCTGAACGACAAGCTGTTGCCCGCTTCCGAGGCCTACCTCGAGACGATGCGCACGCTGCACCGCCACGAGGCCGATCAAGCGAGCGCCGAGGCCGAGAACCTGCGGCGCGGCATCGGCTGGTCCAGCAACCTGATGCTGCTGCTCCTCGTCGCCAGCGCGCTGGTCGGCGGCGCGATGGCGTACCTGATCACGCGCTCGATCACCGTGCCGCTGCGGCAAGGTCTCGCGGCGGCCGCCGCGATCGCCGGCGGCGATCTGTCGCGCCCGGTCGCCTCGACGCATCGTGACGAGCTCGGCGACCTGCTGCGCGCGCTCGGCGGCATGCGGGCCGCGTTGCACGGCCTGGTCGGCCAGGTGCGCAGCTCGACCGACAGCATCGGCACCGCGAGCACCGAGATCGCGACCGGCAACCAGGACCTGTCCAGCCGCACCGAGCAGACCGCGTCGAACCTGCAGCAGGCGGCCTCGTCGATGGAGCAGCTGACCGGCACCGTGAAGCAGTCGGCCGACTCGGCGCGCCAGGCGAACCAGCTCGCGAGCTCGGCCGCCGAAGTGGCCGCCCGTGGCGGCGCGGTGGTCTCGCAGGTGGTCGCGACGATGGACGACATCAAC
>NZ_JBFUKR010000015.1:0-144829 GCF_056400745.1 Rhizobacter sp. P5_A1 | reverse complement strand
GACCGCCTTCGCGGCGCGCTTCGGCGCCGGCGCGATCGGTGTCGCGTCGACGTGCCTCTTCTTCTTCGCGACCGGCGGCGCCGTGGCGGGCACGGCCTCGACCCGTGCCGCGAGGGCCGGCGCGACGGGCTCGCGCGCCTCGATCAGCACACGCAGCTTGTGATGCTCCTCGACGATGTAGTCGGCGAGGTCGGCGACGTCGGGCACCGCGCGGCGGCAGGCCGTCAGCCCGACCTCGAGTGCCCCGTTGTAGCTCTGCACCGTGATGTTCAGCGCGATGCCGTGGCCAGGGATCGAGACCGGGAAGAAGCTCGCGAGCTTTGCGCCGGCGAAGTACAGCGGGAACTGCGGTCCCGGCACGTTCGAGATCGCGACGTTCGCGAGCGGCGGCATGCGGTTCGCGAGCCGCGAGCGGCCGTACAGCGAGACCAGCCCGGTCATCAGCCACGGCACGCCGAGCGACGGGAAATCGGTCGGCATCGCGCCCTTCACGTTCAGCTGCAGCTGCTTGCCGATGTTCGACGATGCGTTGATCGCGGCCAGCCGTTCGATCGGATCGTCGATGTTCGTCGCCAGGCTCACCAGCATCATCGAGACCTGGTTGTTCGGATCGGTGTTGCCCGCCTCGCGCAGCGAGACCGGCACGCCGGCAACCAGCGGCTTGGTCGGCGTGCAGTCGTAGTCGGCCAGGTAGCGCTTCAGCGCGCCGGCGCAGATGCCGAGCACGATGTCGTTCAGGCTCGCGCCGCTGCGCTTGGCCATCGCCTTGACCTCGGCCAGCGACAGCGAGCGCGCCGCGAACGAGCGCTGGTTCGTGATCGCGACATTCAACGGGGTCTTCGGGCCGAGTTGAAAGCCTTCCGGCAGGCTCAGGTGGCGCTTGCCGTCGGTCTCCGAGACGGGATAGACGATCGAGCGCAGCGCGCGCCCCATCGCCGGCAGCGTCTTGAACAGCTTCACGTACTGCGTCACCGCATTGCTGACCGCGGCACCGGCGAGCTCGGCCACGCCAAGCTGATACTGGTTCGTGCGCTGTCGCGGCCGCGGCGGCTTGGTCGGCGGCGGGATGGCCGAGCCGCTGAGCAGCGCCTTCGTGATCGCAACGCCAGCCTGCCCGTCGATCGCCGCGTGGTGCATCTTGTTGTAGATCGCGACCTGGCCGGTGTTCAGCCCCTCGATCACGTAGATCTCCCAGAGCGGGCGGCTGCGGTCGAGCAGGCTCGAATGCAGGCGCGCGACGTACTTCTCGAGCTGCTCCATCGTGCCCGGCCGCGGCAGGATCACGTGGCGCACGTGGTAGTCGAGGTCGACATCCTCGTCGTCGACCCAGACCGGGTTCGCGAGGTCGAACGGCATCAGCGCGAGCTTGCGCTGGAACACCTTGGCCAGGTGCATGCGCGTCGCCATCCAGCGCTTCACGTCTTCGTAGTAGTCGCCGGCGTAGCCCGCGGGCAGGTCGGCGATCTGCAGGCTGCCGACATGCATCGGCATCTCGGGTGTTTCGAGGTGCAGGAACGAGGCGTCCATGCCGCTGAGGTGGATCATGCTGTGTTCTCCTTGGGGCCAGTTCGCGGATCAGGCCGGGGTGCGCTTGCGCGCTTCTTCTTCGACCAGTTCCTTCTTCAGCAGCTTGCCGACCGGCGACTTCGGCAGCTCGGCGCGCAACTCCATCGCCTGCACCATCTCGTGCTTGCCGATGCGGTCTTTCAAGAAGGCCTTCAGCTCGTCGAGCGTGAACACCGGCGCGTCCTTCTTCAGCTTGATGAAAGCCTTCGGCGACTGGCCGCGGTATTCGTCGGGGATGCCGATCACGCAGACCTCTTCGACGGCCGGGTGCTCGTAGATCGCTTCCTCGATGACGCGCGGGTAGACGTTGAAGCCGCCGCACAGCAGCATGTCCTTGGTGCGGTCGACGATGAAGACGAAGCCGTCGGCATCCATCCGCGCGACGTCGCCGCTGCGGAAGAAGCCGTCGGCGGTCATGGCCTGCGCCGTCGCGTCGGGGTTCTTCCAGTAGCCCTTCATCACGTTCGGGCCCTTGATGCAGAGCTCGCCGGGCTCGCCGAGCGGCGCCTCGCGGCCCGGCTCGGTCAGGCTCTCGAACTTGAGTTCGATGTTCGGCAGCGGCATGCCGCACGACCCCGCCTTGCGCATGCCGTGCACCGGCGTGAACGTGCCGGTCGGCGAGGTCTCGGTCATGCCCCACCCTTCGTTCAGCTTGCAGCCGGTCAGCTCGACGAACCGGTTCGCGACCTCGACCGGCAGCGGCGCACCGCCGGAGCCGCAGAACTGCAGCGAGCCCAAGCCGCCCGCCTTCACGGTCGGGTGGTTCGCCATCGCCATGTACATCGTCGGCACGCCGGCGAACACGGTGATGCGCTTGTCGACCAGGTCCTTGACGACCGCGTCGAGATCGAAGCGCGCATGCAGCACCATCAGCGCGCCCAGGCGCACGCCGAACAGCAGGTTCACGGTCAGCGCGTAGATGTGGAACAGCGGCAGCACGACCAGCGCGCGCTCGGCACCTTCGGTCAGCACGCGCGGGTTGCCTTGCGAGGTCGCCATGTACTGGGCGCAGGCCGAGCTCAGGTTCGCGTGCGTCAGCATCGCCCCTTTCGGCAGGCCGGTCGTGCCGCCGGTGTACTGCAGCGCGACGATCGCCTGGCGCAGATCGCCCAGCGCGTGCGGCTCGTAGGCGCCGTCGTTGTCGAGCAGCTGTTCGAAGCTCAGGTGCCGCTCGTCGCTGGCGACCGGCGCGAGCTGGCCCGCGGCCTGCAGGTGCGCGCGCACGCCGGCCGGCTGCGCGGCGTAGTCGGCCAGGTTGCCGACGACCAGCCTGCGCAGCCGCGACGCCCCGAGCAGCCGCGCCATCTGCGGGTACAACGCGGCGAGGTCGAGCGTCACGAGGATGTCGGTCTCGCTGTCCTCGATCTTGTGCGCGAGCACGCGCTCGGCGTCGAGCGGCGAGTAGTTGACGACCGTACCGCCCGCCCGAAGCACGCCGAAGAAGGCGATCGGGTAGTGCGGCGTGTTCGGCAGGTACAGGCCGACATGCACGCCCGGGCCGACGCCGATCCGTTGCAGCCCTTTCGCGGCGCGGTTCACGAGTGCATCGAACTCGCGATAGCTCAGCGTGCGGCCCATGAACTCGATCGCCGGGTTGTCGGGCCAGCGTTTGACGGCATCGTCGAGCAGCTGCTGCACCGGCATCAGCGGCAGTGCCGCATCCCAGTGCACGCCGTCGGGATAGTTCTTGATCCAGGGATGGTCGACCAAAGCATGTCTCCTCGGGAGCCGCCATCAGGTGGCGGTGGGTTCGTCTGACTTGACTATCGCGTGGCTTGAAGCCGCGTCAGTTGGGGGTTTGCCCGGTGTTTCCCTCGATGCGGCGCCACGCCGCGTCGGCCACCGCGCGGGCCTTGCGGCCGGCGTCGAGCGCATGCGCGCTGGCGGCCGAGCCGTCGAGCGCACGCTTCAGGATGCCCTGCGAGATCGCGGCGCCGCGAAACAGGTTGTAGGCGATGTAGAAGTTCCACTCGGCGGCGCTCGGCCGCGCCGTGCCGACGCGCTCGCAGTAGCGCGCGAGGTAGTCTTCGGCGCTCGGGATGCCGAGCGCCCGCACGTCGAGCCCGACGAGCCCGCGCATCTCGCCGGCCGGCATGCTCCAGGCCAGCGCGTGGTAGGCGAAGTCGGCCATCGGGTGACCGAGCGTCGAGAGCTCCCAGTCGAGCACCGCGACGACGCGCGGCTCGGTCGCGTCGAACACGAGGTTGTCGAGACGATAGTCGCCGTGCACCAGCGCCGCCGCGTCACTGGCAGGGATGTGCGCCGGCAGCCACTCGATCAGCCGTTCCATCGAGTCGATGCGCTCGGTCTCCGACGCACGGTACTGCGTCGTCCAACGGCCGATCTGGCGCGCGAAGAAGTTGCCGGGCCTGCCGTAGTCGGCCAGTCCGACGGCCGTGAAGTCGACCTGGTGCAAGGCCGCGATCGTGGCGTTCATGCTGTCGAAGATCGCGGCGCGCTCGGTCGGGCCCATGCCGGGCAGCGCCGGATCCCAGAGGATGCGGCCCGGCACGTGAGCCATCGCATAGAACGCGGTGCCGATCACCGCTTCGTCCTCGCACAGGCACAGCGTCGCCGGCACCGGCACCTCGGTGGCGTGTAACGCGCGCATCACGCGGTACTCGCGGTCGATCGCATGCGCCGAGGGCAGCAGCTTGCCGGGCGGCTTGCGACGCAGCACGTAGTCGGCGGCCGGCGTCGTCAGCAGAAAGGTCGGGTTCGACTGGCCGCCCTTGAATTGCGCGACCCGCAGCGGCCCCTCGAAGCCCGGCAGATGCGCGCGCAGGTAGGACGCGAGCGCTGCCTCGTCGAAGCGGTGCCGCTCCTGCACCGCGGTCGTCCCGCTGAACTGGGCGCTGCTCATCGGACTTGTCTCCCGGCCTTCAGGCCGTGTGTGCGCCGTTCTGCACGATGGCCACGTGCGGCGCGGTCGCCGAGCGTATGCCGGGTGGCAGCCGCCCGCCAATGAATTTCGCGCGCGGTCGCCATGCGCCGCCTTCATTCGGGTTCGAGCGCAATGGCGCGGCCCGCGCGACAGGCCAGAATGAGCGCCTCGCCGCTCCGAAGCTCGCCCGTGGTCAACGTCAGCCGAGTCGATCTGAACCTGTTCGTCGTGCTCGATGCGATCTACACCGAGGGCGGGATCACGCGCGCGAGCGAACGCCTGAACCTGACGCAGCCGGCGATCAGCCATGCGCTCGCACGTCTGCGCGAGCTGCTCGACGACCCGCTGTTCGTGCGCGAAGGCCATGCGATGGTGCCGACGGCCACCGCGCACGCGCTGATCGGCCCGGTGCGGCGCGCGCTGAAGGAGATCGAAGGTTCCCTGAACGGGCTGAAGCAGTTCGACCCCGGGAGCTCGACGCGCGCGTTCCGCATCGGCATGCGCCACATCGTCGAGTCGGCGACCCTGCCCGGTCTCGTTCAGCGCGTCCGTGCGCAGGCGCCGCGGGTGCAGCTCGCGGCGGTGCACCACGACCGCGACGCGTTGCACGGCGCGCTCGCGACCGGCGAGCTCGACGCGGTGGTCGACGTGCTGCTGCCGCGCGTCCAGCACGTCTCGTACCAGCGTCTGGGCGGCGGCCGGATGGTCGTCGCGGTGCGCGCCGACCATCCACGCGTCGGCGCCACGCTCGATCTGGCGACCTACCTCGAGCTCGACCACGTGATGACCAGCTCGCGCCGCGCCGGCCCCGGCCTCGAAGACCTGGCGCTGCAGCGCCTCGGCCACGAGCGGCGGGTCGCGGTGCGCTGCCAGCACCACTGGACCGCCTGCCAGCTGGTCGCCAGTTCCGAGCTGTTGCTGACGATGCCCGAACGCTACGCCGGCACCGCGAACGCGGTGCTCGGCAATCGGCTGCTGCCGTTTCCGCTCGCGACGCCCGCGAACGACCTGTACCTGTACTGGCATGCGAACGCCGATGCCGAGCCCGGCAACCGCTGGCTGCGCGAGCAGATGCGCGCCTGCTTGTCGGATGCGCCGGTCGCCGAGCCTTCAGGCGGATCGCCGTGAATCAGCGGCGTCGCCACCTGCTGATCGGCAGTGCTGCCGGTGCGCTGCTGCCCGCCGCCATCGCCCAGGCCGCGCCGATCGGAGAACGCATGAGCCCCATGACCCCGCTCGAAGAGCGCAGCCTCGCGGCGCTGCAAGCCGATCTCGCCGCCGGCCGCGTCACCGCGCAGCGCCTGGTCCGTGACTACGCGGCCCGCATCGGGCGCGTCGACCGACGCGGGCCTGCGCTCGCCAGCGTGATCGAACTGAACCCCGACGCGCTCGAGACTGCGCGCGCTCTCGATGCCGAGCGCGCCGCTACCGGGCCGCGCGGCCCGCTGCACGGCATCCCGGTGCTGATCAAGGACAACATCGGGACCCGCGACCGGATGCAGACGAGCGCCGGGTCGGCCGCGCTGGTCGGCAGCCGGCCCCCCGAGGATGCGTTCGTCGTCCAGCGCCTGCGCGTCGCCGGCGCCGTGATCCTCGGCAAGACGAAACTGAGCGAGTGGGCCAACATCCGCAGCAGCCAGAGCACGAGCGGCTGGAGCGCGCGCGGCGGTCTCACGCGCAACCCGTACGCGCTCGACCGCAGCGCCTCCGGGTCGAGCTCGGGCTCCGCGGTCGCGGTCGCCGCGAGCCTGTGCGCCGCGGCGGTCGGCACCGAGACCGACGGGTCGATCCTGAGTCCCGCGTCTGTCTGCGGCATCGTCGGCCTGAAACCGACCGTCGGGCTGATCAGCCGCAGCGGCATCGTCCCGATCGCGCACAGCCAGGACACCGCCGGCCCGATGGCGCGCAACGTGCACGACTGTGCGCTGCTGCTGGGCGCGCTGACCGGGACCGACGCCGGAGATGCGGCGATGACCGGCGCGCCGCCGACCCCGCGCGACTACACGGCGAGCCTCGATGCCGGTGCGCTGAAAGGCGCACGCCTGGGCGTCGTGCGCCAGTTCTTCGGCTTCCACGAACCGACCGATCGCGCGTTCGTGCCGGTGCTCGCCGCGCTCGAGCGCGCCGGCGCAGTGCTGGTCGACCCGGTCACGCTGCCTGCCATCGAAACGATCGGCGATGCCGAGCTGACCGTGCTGCTGTACGAGCTGAAGGCCGACCTGAACGCCTACCTCGGGCGACTCGGCCCGAACGCGCCGGTCAAGACACTGGCCGACGTGATCGCCTTCAACGAGCGCCACGCGGCGACCGAGCTGAAGTGGTTCGGCCAGGATCTCTTCGTCAAGGCGCAGGCCAAGGGCCCGCTGACCGACGGCGACTACCTGAAGGCGCGTGCACTGTGCCTGCGCGTCGCGCGCGACGAGGGCCTCGTCGCCGTGATGGCAGAGCACCGCCTCGACGCGCTGATCGCGCCGACCGGCGGCCCGGCCTGGCGCAGCGATCTCGTCATCGGCGACCACTTCGTCGGCGGCAACAGCACGATGCCGCCGGCCGTCGCCGGCACGCCCAGCATCACCGTGCCGGCCGGCTTCGTGCAGGGCCTGCCGGTCGGGCTGAGCTTCTTCGCCGGAGCCTGGAGCGAGGCACGGCTGCTCGCGCTGGCCTACGCATTCGAGCAGGCCACGCAGGCACGCCGGCCGCCGCGCTACCTCACCTCGGTCGACGCGCCGCTCTGACGACGCGCCACAGCGGCACAAGCGCACGGACGCCACGCGCCCGCGTCGATAGCCCTTCAGTTCCGGCACGCCGCGCCGTAGTTGCGCTGATGTGCCGCGCGGCCCGCCCGCGCTGCGATGGCGTCGGCGCGCCGCGCCGGCACGACACCTCGACGAAAGCGATTCATGAGCCCACAGAAGTACCGCCTCATCACCCGCAGCGATTTCGACGGCCTGGTCTGCGCCGTGCTGCTGAACGAGATGAACCTGATCGACGAGATCAAGTTCGTGCACCCGAAGGACATGCAGGACGGCAAGATCGATGTCGGCCAGCGCGACATCACGACGAACCTGCCCTACGTGCCCGGCGCGCACCTGGCCTTCGATCACCACCTGTCGGAGACGATCCGCAACGGCAAGCACCACAACCACATCATCGAGGTCGATGCGCCGTCGGCCGCGCGCGTGGTCTACAACCACTACGGCGCGAAGGCCGCGTTCCCGCGCATCACCGACGAGATGATGCTGGCCGTCGACAAGGCCGACTCGGCGCAGTACGAGCGCGACGACATCCTCGACCCGAACGGCTGGGTGCTGCTGAACTACCTGATGGACGCGCGCACCGGCCTCGGCCGCTTCCGCGAGTTCCGCATCAGCAACTACGCGCTGATGATGGACCTGATCGAGTACTGCCGCGACCACACGATCGACGAAATCCTCGAGCTGCCCGATGTGCAGGAGCGCGTCGACCTGTACTTCGCGCACGGCGAGCCGGCGCGCGAGCAGATCCAGCGCTGCGCCCAGGTCCACGGCAATCTCGTCGTGCTCGACCTGCGCGGCGAGGAAACGATCTACGCGACGAACCGCTTCATGGTCTACGCGCTCTTCCCCCAGTGCAACATCTCGATCCACGTGATGTGGGGCGTGCAGAAGCGCAACACGGTGCTCGCGACCGGCAAGTCGATCCTCGACCGCGGCAGCAAGACGAACGTCGGCGAGCTGATGCTGGCCTACGGCGGCGGCGGCCACATGGCGGCCGGCACCTGCCAGGTCGAGAACGAGGCGGCCGACGCGACGCTGCGCAAGTTGATCCGCAAGATCAACGCCGGCGGTTGAGCGCCTGGAGTCACGATCGATGAAGTTCCGAACCAAGATCTGGATGCTGCCGCTGAGCGCCGCAAGCGTCTTCGTGATCGGCGTGGCGATCAGCGTCGCGCTGGGCGCGAAGCTATCGCACGCGCTCGAGCAGCTGCGTCAGTTCGACGAGCCGCACCACTCGCAGCTGGCCCGCGTGGAGCGTGCGGCCGAGCAGGTGGAGCAGGCACTGCAGACCGCGGTGAACGAGGGCGACGCGGACAAGCTGACGGAGGTTGCGAAGGTCGCCGCGGCGGGGCACGACGCGCTCGCGGCGATCGCCAAACTGTCGGGCAAGGAAGCGAGCGCGAAGGAGCTGGGCACGGCCTTCGACGGCTACCGGCACGCCGCCGTCGCGGCCGTCGAGGTGTTGCTCGGCAAGGGCGATGGCGACAAGACCGCGCTGGTGTCGGCGATGCAGTCCAGGCAGGCCGCGTTGAAAAAATTGCTGGCGGCGCAGAAGGACAGCGCACGAGCCTTGATGGACACTCGCTTCGACGACGCCTCGACCGGCGTGCGCCACGCGCTGATCGTGACGCTGGCGACCGGCGCGACCGCGCTGCTGGTGCTGGGCATCGCCTCCTGGTTGATCATCGCCTCGGTGTGGCGCCAGCTCGGCAACGAGCCCGACCGGCTGCGCGATGCGGTGAGCCGCATCGCAAGCGGCGAGCTCGATGTCGAGGTGCAGGCGGTGGCCGGCGATGCGCATTCGCTCAACGCGGCGCTCGTCGGCATGGCAACCGGGCTGCGCTCGATGATCCTCGACATTCGCCATGCGACCGACTCGATCGGCACCGCCTCGGCGGAGATCGCAACCGGCAACCAGGACCTCAGCGGCCGCACCGAACAGACCGCGAGCAGCCTGCAGCACGCATCGAGCTCGATGGAGCAGCTGACCGGCACGGTGCGCCAGACCTCGGATTCGGCCCGTACCGCGAACCAGCTCGCGTCATCGGCATCGAGCGCGGCCGAGCGCGGCGGCGAGGTCGTCGGCGGCGTCGTCAGCAACATGCAGGAAATCGCCGCCGCCTCGCGCAAGATCACCGAGATCATTTCGACAATCGACGGCATCGCGTTCCAGACCAACATCCTGGCGCTGAACGCGGCGGTCGAAGCGGCGCGGGCCGGCGAGCAGGGCCGTGGGTTCGCGGTCGTCGCGGCCGAGGTGCGCAACCTCGCGCATCGCTCCGGCGACGCGGCCAAGGAGATCAAGAACCTGATCGGCGCGTCGACCGAGAAGGTCGAAAGCGGCACGCGACTGGTCGAAGAGGCCGGCCACTCGATGCAGGAGATCGTCGCCAGCGTGCGCCGCGTCAACGACATCATTGCCGAGATCAGCGCGGCCACGACCGAACAGAGCACCGGCATCGGCAGCATCAACCGGACGGTCAGCCACCTCGACCAGATGACGCAGCAGAACGCGGCGCTGGTCGAGCAATCGGCGGCCGCGGCCGAGAGCCTGCGCGAGCAGGCCCGCACGCTGACCGAGACCGTCGGCCGCTTCCGCGCGTAGCGCCGCGCAGGGCGGCGCGCCGCGCGGCGCCCCTACCGGTACGCCGCGAGCTCCTGCTTCGCGATCGCGTTGCGGTGCACTTCGTCGGGGCCGTCGGCGATGCGCAGGTGACGCTGATAGGCGTAGAACCAGGTCAGCAGCGTGTCCTGGCTCAGGCCCATCGCGCCGAAGGCCTGCATCGCCCAGTCGACCACCTTGACGCAGTTGTTCGGCGTCAGCACCTTGATCATCGCGATCTCTTTCGCGGCGACCTTGTTGCCCACCGTGTCCATGCGGTAAGCCGCGTTCAGCACCATCCAGCGCGACTGCTCGATCAGCATGCGCGACTCGGCGATGCGCTCGCGCCAGACGCCCTGGTCGGCCAGGCGCTTGTGGAACGCAGTGCGCGACACGAGCCGCTGGCACATCATCTCGAGCGCGGCCTCGGCCATGCCGATCGCCCGCATGCAGTGGTGGATGCGCCCGGGCCCGAGCCGGCCCTGCGCGATCTCGAAGCCGCGGCCCTCGCCGAGCAGGATGCTCGAGACCGGCACGCGCACGTTCTCGAAGCGGATCTCGGGGTGACCGAACGGCGGGTCGTAGACGCCGAGCAGCGCCATGTCGCGCACGATCGTGATGCCGGGCGTGTCTTTCGGCACCAGGATCATCGACTGCTGCCGGTGGCGGTCGGCGTTGTCGGGGTCGGTCTTGCCCATCAGCACGAAGACCTCGCAGCGCTCGTTCATCGCGCCGGTGATGTACCACTTGCGGCCGTCGATCACGTACGCGTCGCCGTCGCGGCGGATGCTGCATTCGATGTTGGTCGCGTCGCTCGACGCGACGTCGGGCTCGGTCATCGCGAACGCCGAGCGGATCTCGCCGGCGAGCAGCGGCGTGAGCCAGCGCTCCTGCTGCGCCGGCGTGCCATAGCGGGCCAGCACTTCCATGTTGCCGGTGTCGGGCGCCGAGCAGTTGAAGATCTCGGAGCACCAGTAGCGCCGACCCATGATCTCGGCGAGCGGCGCGTACTCGATGTTCGTCAGGCCCGGGCCGTGGCCGGCCTCGGGCAGGAAGAGGTTCCACAGGCCCTGCGCGCGCGCCTTCGCCTTGAGCTCGGCCATCATCGGCAACTCGGCGTACGCGCGGCCGGCCTTCGCGTTCGCGGCGAGCTCGGCGTCGTGCCGCGCATCGTTCGGGTAGACGTGCTCGGCCATGAACTTCAGCAGGCGCTCGCGCAGTTCGATGACTTTCGGAGTGAACTCGAATTCCATGACGATCCTTGTCGGTGTGTGTGAGCACAAGATACGCACGCAGCGCGCTTCGCGATGTCGTTCAGGCGACAGGCGCGAATGCAGTTTGTTGATGGGCCCGCTGCCGGCGATTCATTTGACGCGCGCGCGGCGCCCCATCACATTGGCGCGATGATCCGAAGCGACTATGCCGATCTCGGCGACGGCATGCGGCTGCACTACCTCAGCGCGGGCCGCGCCGGCGCGCGCGAACCGATCGTGTTCGTTCACGGCTTCCCGGAGTTCAGCGGTGCCTGGGCGCCGCAGCTGCGCGAGTTCGGCCGCGATCGCGGCGCGATCGCGCCAGACCTGCGCGGCTACAACCTGTCGAGCAGGCCCGAGGGCGTCGAGCACTACGCGATGCCGAAGCTCGTGGAGGACCTGCACCGCTTCATCGCGCAGGTTGGCAGTGGCCGATGCGCGGTCGTCGCGCACGATTGGGGCGGCGTCTGCGCATGGCATCTGGCGGCCGCGCATCCCGGCTCGATCACCCGGCTCGTGATCATCAATTCGCCGCACCCCGGCACGCTGCACCGCGAGCTGCTCGCCAACGCGGCACAGCGCGAGGCGATGCGCTACATGCTGCTGTTCCGCACGCCGCGCGCCGAAGCGCTGCTCGGCGAGAACGACTTCGCCCGACTCGCGGTGCTGTTCGAGTCCTGGGAGATCGGCGGCCAGCGGCTCGATCCGGCGCTCGTCGCCGACTACAAGCGCGCATGGTCGCAGCCGGGCGCGCTGACGACGATGCTGAACTACTACCGTGCGAGCCCATTGCATCCGCCGGGTCCGGGCGATCCGGGCGTCGAGGCGATGGCCGCGACGCCCGATGCGTGGCGCGTCGAGGTGCCGACGCGCGTGATCTGGGGTGAACGCGATGGCGCGCTGCTGCCCGGCCTGCTCGACGGGCTCGATGCGTTCGTCCCGAAGCTCGAGATTCGCCGCATCGCGGCCGGCACGCACTGGGTCGCGCACGAGTTCCCGGAGCAGGTGAACCGCCTGATCCGGGAATTCGTCGATCAATCCTCGAACGGCAGCCCGACGTAGTTTTCGGCCAGCGCGGTCGAGGCCGCGCGCGAGCCGACCAGGTAATCGAGCTCGGCGCGCTGCAGCTTCTGGCCGATCGCGCCGTTCTCGGGAAACTTGTGCGTCAGGCCGGTGAACCACCACGAGAAGCGCTCGGCCTTCCAGATGCGGCGCAGGCATTTGTCGGAGTAGTGGTCGATCCCGGCACGGCTGCGCTCGGCATAGAACTCGATGAACGCGCGCGACAGGAAGCGCACGTCGGAGGCGGCCAGGTTCAACCCCTTCGCGCCGGTCGGCGGCACGATGTGCGCGGCGTCGCCGGCCAGGAACAGCGTGCCGAAACGCATCGGCTCGGCGACGAAGCTGCGCAGTGGCGCGATGCTCTTCTCGATCGACGCGCCGGTGACGAGTGCCTCGGCGGCCTGCGGGTCGAGGCGGCGGCGCAGTTCGTCCCAGAACGCCGCGTCGCTCCATTGCTCGACCTTGTCGTGCAGCGGGCACTGCAGGTAGTAGCGCGTGCGCGTCGGCGAGCGCATCGAGCACAGCGCGAAGCCGCGCTCGTGGTTCGAGTAGATCAGCTCGTGCGCGACCGGCGGGGTGTCGGCCAGCACGCCGAGCCAACCGAACTGGTAGACCTTCTCGTAGACCGAAAGCGCGCTCGGCGGCACGCTCGCGCGGCTGACGCCGTGATAGCCGTCGCAGCCGGCGATGAAGTCGCACGCGAGCGTGTGGGCCTCGCCGTTGAGCGTGTAGGTGACGCTCGGGCGTTCGGTGTCGAAGCCATGCGGCGCGACATCCTTCGCGCCGTAAACCGTCTCGAGCCCGGCCGCTTCGCGCGCCGCCATCAGATCACGCGTGACCTCGGTCTGGCCGTAGACGGTGACGTGCTTGCCGCCCGTCAGCCCCCGCATGTCGATGCGATGGCGCGCGCCGCCGAAGCACAGCTCGAAGCCGCCGTGCGGCAGCCCCTCGGCGTGCACCCGCGCGCCGACGCCGGCCTCGTCGAGCAGATCGCAAGTCGTCTGCTCGAGCACGCCGGCGCGGATGCGCCCGAGCACGTAGGCGCCGGTCTGGCGCTCGAGGATCACGTTGGCGATGCCGGCGCGGTGGAGCAGCTGGCCGAGCAGCAGGCCGGACGGGCCGCCACCGATGATCGCGACTTGGGTGCGCTGGGAGCTCATGGATCAAGGTCCGGGGTTCGTCGAGGTGCTCGAAGTCTAGGGCCTGGGCGGCGGCGCTCGTCGCCGGGGAATGTCCCCACGGTCACTTGGGCCCATTCAGTGCCGCTTCTTTGCCCCGGTAGCGCAGACTATGCTGCACTGCAACAATTCCGGAGTCTGTCCTTTGGTGAGCTTCCGCAGTCTTTCAAGCACGATCCAGCGCAGCCTGAGCTCGGCCGGCCTCGGCCCGACTCTCGCTGTGAGGACCATGACGCAGGCCATTCGCAGCGCGCTCGCCGGCCTGGCGCTTGTACCGCCGCCCGCGCGGGGCCAAGGAGTCGACCCCACGGCGCACAGCGCGAAGCGCGTCGGCGCGCGTGCACAGTTCGTCGAGCGCCGCTACTCGGGGCCTGCCGGCACCCGGGCTTACAAGCTCTTCATTCCCGCGAACGCGCCCAGCCGGGCCGCGCCGTTGCTCGTGATGCTGCATGGCTGCAAGCAGGATCCGGACGACTTCGCCGCCGGCACCCGGATGAACGAACTGGCGCAGCGGCACGGTTTTCTGGTGGCGTATCCGGCCCAGTCGCGCGGCGCGAACGGTGCCAATTGCTGGAACTGGTTTCGTGCCCGCGACCAGCAGCGCGACGACGGCGAGCCGTCGATCCTGGCCGGCATCGCACGCGAGATCGCCACGCTGCACCCGATCGACGAGCGCCGCGTCTTCGTCGCCGGGCTGTCGGCCGGCGCGGCGATGGCGGTGATCCTCGGGGTCACGTACCCGGACGTGTTCGCGGCGGTCGGCGCGCACTCGGGCCTGCCCTACGGCGCCGCGCGCGACGTGGGTTCGGCGTTCGCGGCAATGCACGGCGGCGAACGTGCTCAGCCGGGGTGGCTGGCCGAAGCCGCGCTGGCCTCCGACCTGAGCGAACCGATCACGCTGGCGACGCCGATCATCGTGTTCCATGGCGACCGCGACCGGACCGTGGCCGCATCGAACAGCGATGCGATCGTTCAGCAGGCGGTTCTGGCCGCACCGGCGCGGGCCGCAGCGGAACCGCGTGTTCGCGCGTCCGGCCCGGAATCGGCCACGATGCGCAGCCACACGACGACGGTATACCCCGATGCCTCCGGGCGCCCGCGCGTCGAGCAATGGGTGGTGCACGGCGGCACGCATGCATGGTCCGGTGGAAGCGCGAAAGGCTCCTACACCGACACGCGCGGACCCGACGCCTCGGCCGAAATGATCCGGTTCTTCCTGGCCCGCTAGGACCCGGCTGTGGCGTCTGAGACGCGGCGCAACTCGCTCGCGAGGCGCTACGATCGCCAGCGGCTCCACGACCCCGCCGCAGAATGCCGGTCATGCTTCAGCGCATCGACGAAGAGATCACGTTCCGCAAGCTCGAGATCCTGCTGGCCTTCATGGAAAGCGGGAACCTCGCACGCGCCGCCGAGCGACTGGGAATCAGTGCCGTCAGCGTCCACCGCGCACTGCATTCGCTCGAGACCGGCACGCGCTGCAAGCTGTTTCGTCTCGAAGGCCGCAACCTCCAGCCCAATGACGCGGCCCAGGCACTCGCGGACGTCGCCCGGGAAATCCTGCACGCGATGGCCGAAGGCATCCGCTCGACGCGCGAGATTGCCGGCTACGCGGCCGACCGCATCCGCATCGGCTCGCTGTATTCGCTGACCAGCGGTACGGTGCCGGCCTTGATCATGGGCCTCAAGCTGCGCAAGCCGGACATCCAGGCCGAACTCGTGCTGGGCTCGAACAACGACCTGCTGCACAAGCTGCGCGAGGGTGCGGTCGACGCCACGTTGATGGGCTTTCCCGAAGGCGCGGCCGACGTCGAATCGCAGCTGCTGTTCGAGGACGAAATCTTCTTTGCGGCGCCGGCGAACTCCAGCTACGCGCGTCAGCAGGAGATCGACCTGGGCGCTTGTGGAGACGAACGTTTCGTCAGCCTGAACGAGGGCTTTGTCACCTACGACCGCTTCGTCGAGGCGTTCCGCGTCGCCGGCTTCACGCCCAACGTGGTCATGTCCACGGGCGACATTTTCTCGCTGATGAATCTGGTGGGCGGCGGCATCGGGTGCACGCTGCTGCCGGGGCGCGTGCGTGGGGTGCTGCCGTCCAGCGTCCGCCTCGTGCCGCTGCAGGCGCGCTACCTGATGCGGCAGAAGATCTGCGTCGCGTTCTTGCGCACGCGCGAGCGCGATCCGAACCTGCTTTCGCTGCTGGCCGCTTGCCGTCTCCATGCGGCCGAACTGACTGCCGCTTCGGGCCGGAACGAGCGCAAGGGTTAACCCCCGATCTTTGCGACCGCCGTAACGGTCGCGCGCCGAGGTTGATTGATGGTGCGGAGGCAGGCTCATAACCTGCCGCCTTATGGAACGCGCTGGGCTCACCCATCGCACCCAGCCCCCGCAATCACCGCCTAGAAAGGCGGGCACCCCGGAGACAAGCATGCACATCACACGACGCCAAATGATCTGTGCCGCAGGCGGCGCGGCCGTTACCTGGCTCAGCCCAGGCCATGCGCAAACGGGCACCGGCCTGAAGATCTCGCACCAGTTTCCGAGCGGTTCGCTCACCGAGGGCGACTTTCGCGACCGGCTGTGCCGCAAGTTCGCCGCCGAAGTCGAGAAGCGCACCGGCGGCGCACTGAAGACGTCGGTCTACCCGGGCTCGTCGCTGATGAAGACCAACGCCCAGTTCTCGGCGATGCGCAAGGGCGCGCTGGACATGAGCCTGGTGCCGCTGTCGTACGCCGGCGGCGAAGTGCCCGAGACCAACATCGGCCTGATGCCCGCGCTCGTGCCCAGCTATGAGCAGGGAGCGGCCTGGAAGACCGCCGAGGTCGGCAAGCAACTCGCGAAGGTCCTCGACGACAAGGGTGTGCTGATCGTCAGCTGGGTCTGGCAGGCGGGCGGGGTGGCGAGTCGCGCGCGGCCGCTGCTGGTGCCGGACGACGCCAAGGGGCTGAAGGTGCGCGGCGGCAGTCGCGAGATGGACATGATGCTCAAGACCGCCGGCGCATCGGTGATCACCTTGCCCTCCAACGAGATCTATGCCGCGATGCAGACCGGCGCGATGGACGCGGCCATGACCTCGTCGACCAGCTTCATCTCGTTCAAGCTCGAGGAGATCGCCAAGCACCTGACCTCCGGGCGCCAGCGGACCTACTGGTTCATGTTCGAGCCGTTGATGATCTCCAAGGAGATCTTCGGCAAGCTGCCCAAGGCGCAGCAGGATGCCGTGATGGCCGTCGGCGCCGAGCTCGAGACCTTCGCGCGCGACGCCGCCAAGGCCGACGACAAGGCGGCAGCCGACATCTACGCGAAGGCGGGCGCGAAGGTCTACGACATGGACGAGGCGACGCTGAAGAAGTGGCAGGTCATCGCGCGCGACACCGCGTGGAAGGACTTCGCCGACAAGAACGAGTCGTGCGCGGGGCTGATCAAGTCCGCGCAGAAGCTGTTGTGAACCGGAGGCAACCATGAGCCACGGTCTCGACACCGGCCCGGCGGGCGCCGCCATCGACCCGGACACACCGGATCTCCTCAAGCCCCTGGCACGTGCGCTGCTGCGCGTCAATCAGGCCATGGTGGCGATGGGCATGGTGGCCCTGCTCGTCGCCTCCTGCGTGCTCACCTACAGCGTGGTATCGCGCTACGTGATGAAGGCATCGACCGACTGGCAGGACGAAGCGGCGGTGTTCTGCCTCGTCGGTGCGACTTTCCTGTGTGGCGCCTTCGTGCAGTCGCTGCGCGGACACGTCGGCATCGAGGCCGTCGCCGTGCTGCTGCCGCGCTCGATCAACCTGCTGCGCATGGTCTTGGTGGACCTGATGTGCACGGGCTTCTGCGCCTTCTTCGCCTGGAAGTCGTGGACCCTGCTCCACGAGGCGTGGGTCGATGGACAGACCACCTCGTCGTCCTGGGCGCCGCCGCTGTGGATTCCGTACGGCCTGATGGCACTGGGGATGACGCTGCTGAGCCTGCAGCTCCTCGTGCAGCTCACGGCGCGCGTCAACGGCTTCGTCAAGAAACCGCAAGGGGCTCGCACTGCAGCGCACAGCGCGGAGGTTACCCAATGAGCATGCTGCTTCTCGGTTCCCTGTTCGGCGTCGTGACGCTGCTGTTCATGTTCTCGGGCGCGCCGATCGCGTTCGCGCTCGGCAGCGTTGCGGTGCTGTTCATGTACTTCTTCATGCCCGCGTCGGCGCTCGACACCATCACGCAGAACGTCTACGAGGAGATGGCCAGCATCACGCTGCTGTCGATCCCGCTGTTCATCCTGAAGGGCGCGGCGATCGGCAAGTCGCGCGCCGGCCAGGACCTCTACGCAGCGATGCATGTCTGGATGGGGCGCATCCCCGGCGGCCTGGGAATCGCCAACGTGTTCGCCTGCGCGCTGTTCGCGGCGATGGCCGGCTCGAGCCCGGCGACCTGCTCGGCGATCGGCAGCGCCGGCATTCCGGAGATGCGCAAGCGCGGCTACTCGCCCGGCTTCGCGGCCGGCATCATCGCCGCCGGCGGCACGCTCGGCATCCTGCTGCCGCCATCGATCACGATGATTCTGTATGCGGTCGCGGCCGAGCAGTCTCTGGGCCGGCTGTTCCTCGCCGGCATCGGGCCGGGCACGCTGCTGGTGCTGCTGTTTGCCGGCTATGCAGCATTGCGCTATCGCAAGGAATACGTGCTCGCGAAGGCCGAGTACCAACGCTCCGGAGCGGCCTCGGCACTGCTGGCCGTCGAGACCTTCACGCGGCGCGAGAAGTTCGAGATGCTGCCGCGTGTCGTTCCTTTCGTGCTGCTGCTGATCGGCGTGATGGTGGCGCTGTACGGCGGCTTCGCGACGCCATCGGAGACTGCCGGTCTGGGCGCGCTCCTTGCGCTGGCGCTGATCGCGGCGATCTACGGCGTCTGGCGGCCGAAGGACGTGGCACCGATCCTGAGCTCGACACTGAAGGAGTCGACCATGCTGATGTTCATCATCGGCATGTCGCTGCTGTTCTCGTACGTGATGAGCTACCTGCACATCAGCCAGGCGGCAGCGGAGTGGATCGTCGGCATGCACCTGTCGAAGTGGGTGCTGCTGGCGTCGGTGCTGCTGATGGTGATCCTGCTCGGCTTCTTCCTGCCGCCGGTCAGCATCATCCTGATGACGGCGCCGATCATCCTGCCGCCGCTGAAGGCCGCCGGCTTCGACCTGATCTGGTTCGGCGTGCTGATGACGATCGTGATGGAGACCGGGCTGATCCACCCGCCCGTCGGCCTGAACATCTTCGTCATCAAGAACATTGCGCCTGACATTCCGCTCAACGACATCATCTGGGGCGTGCTGCCGTTCGTGGTGCTGATGCTGCTGGCCGTGCTGCTGATCTGCATCTTCCCTGGCATTGCAACCGTCCTGCCCGACCTCGTGATGGGCGCGATGGCGCCTCCCGCGCGCTAGGGCTGTCAACGCCATGGCCTCAACCGATCACCTCGGAGTCCGTCGATGAACGCTCCCCTCGAAGTGCGCGCGTGGAACCGGCGCGCCCTCAATCGCAGCGCGCGCCTGGCCCGCGGGGCCGCCGCTGCGGCCTCGACGCTGCGCGGCCGGCATGTGGCGGCCGACGGTGTCGTGGGGCTGCTCGAAGCCGTACTCGAGCCGGGCGACCGCGTCTGCCTCGAGGGCAACAACCAGAAGCAGGCCGACTTCCTGGCGGGCGCGCTGGCGCAGGTCGATCCGGGCCGCGTGCACGATCTGCACATGGTGCAGTCGGTGCTGGCGCTGCCGGAGCACCTCGACCTGTTCGAGAGCGGGATCGCGCGCCGGCTCGACTTCAGCTTCTCCGGCCCGCAGGGTGCGCGCCTGGCGGCACTGGTCGCCTCGGGCGGCATCGAGATCGGCGCCATCCACACCTACCTCGAGCTGTTCGCACGCTACTTCGTCGACCTGACACCGAACGTCGCGCTGATCGCCGCTCATGCGGCGGACGCGGCCGGCAACCTCTACACCGGCCCCAACACCGAGGACACGCCGGTCATCGTCGAAGCGACGGCGTTCTCGGGCGGCATCGTCATCGCGCAGGTCAACGAACTGGTGGATGGCGCAACCACGACGCTGCCGCGCATCGACATTCCGGCCGACTGGGTCGACTTCGTCGTCAAGGCGCCGCGCCCCAACGTCGTCGAGCCGCTGTTCACGCGCGACCCGGCGCAGATCAGCGAGATCCAGATCCTGATGGCGATGATGGCCATCAAGGGCATCTACGCCGAGTACGGAGTGCAGCGCCTGAACCACGGCATCGGCTTCGACACCGCCGCGATCGAACTGCTGTTGCCGACCTACGCCGCGTCGCTCGGCCTGAAGGGCAAGATCTGCCGGCACTGGGCGCTGAACCCGCACCCGGCGCTGATTCCGGCGATCGAAGCCGGCTGGGTCGAGTCGATCCACTCGTTCGGCTCCGAGTCGGGCATGGAGGACTACATTCGTGCCCGCTCCGACGTGTTCTTCACCGGCGCCGATGGCAGCCTGCGCAGCAATCGCGCGTTCTGCCAGGCCGCCGGGCACTACGCCTGCGACCTGTTCATCGGATCGACCTTGCAGATCGACCTGCAGGGGAACAGCTCCACCGCGACGCTCGGCCGCATCACCGGCTTCGGCGGCGCGCCCAACATGGGCGCCGACGCGCGCGGCCGACGCCACCCCAGCCCGGCGTGGCTGAGGGCCGGCCGCGAGGCACGCGCCGACCGGAGCGGCGCCGCCGGAACGCCGCGCGGGCAGAAGCTCGTCGTGCAGATGGTCGAGACCTTTCGCGAGCATATGCAGCCCGCGTTCGTCGAGCGGCTCGACGCCTGGACCCTGCAGCAGCAGGCCGGCATGGCCCTGCCCCCGATCATGATCTACGGCGAGGACGTCACGCACATCCTCACCGAGGAGGGCATCGCCAACCTGCTGCTGTGCCGCAGCGACGAGGAGCGCGAGCAGGCGATCCGGGGTGTCGCGGGCTACACGGCCGTCGGCCTGGCGCGCGACCCGCGCATGGTCGAGAACCTGCGCGACCGCGGCGTGATCAAGCGACCTGCGGACCTCGGCATCGACCCGCGTGACGCAACGCGCAACCTGCTCGCCGCGCGCAGCATGCGCGACCTCGTGCGCGCCTCGCACGGGCTGTACAGCCCGCCGAAGCGCTTCCGTAACTGGTGATTCGAAAGGCTGGCATGAGCAATGTGTCGTCGTCGGGGCTCGAGACCCTGGAATACCACTTCGCCGGCAACCGTCCCGCCGGGAACTTCGCACCGGTGCTGGTCGGCGTGGTCGGCTCCGGCAACCTCGAGGTCCTGCTCGAGCCGGCGTCGGGCAGCGATTGCAGCTTCCGCATCGAGACCTCCGCGCGCGGCTTCGGTGCGATCTGGAAGGCTGTCGTGAGCGACTTCCACCTGCGCCATCCGTTCGCCGGCATGCGCGTGTCCGTCAACGACATGGGCGCCACGCCGGCGGTGGTCAGCCTGCGGCTGGACCAGGCGGCGCAGGAGTTGCGGACATGAGCGGCGCGCTGTCCTATGCCGAATGCTCGGCGCGCGAGCGGCTGGCGCGGATCGTCGACGCCGGCAGTTTTCACGAATGGCTGCCGCCCTCGCTGCGCCTCACCAGCCCCCACCTCGCGCAGCTCGGCGTGCCGTGCGCGTTCGACGATGGCGTCGCGATCGGTCGAGCCAGCCTGGCTGGACGCCCGGTATTCGTCGCCGCACAGGAAGGCGAGTTCATGGGCGGCGGTGTCGGCGAGGTGCACGGTGCCAAGGTCGTCGGTCTGTTGCGCCGCGCACTGCGCGATGCGCCGCATGCGGTGCTGCTGCTGGCCGAGTCGGGCGGCGTGCGCTTGCACGAAGCCAATGCCGGACTGATCGCGGTCTCGGAGGTGATGCGCGCGCTGCTCGACGTGCGCGCCGCCGGCATCCCGGTGATCGTGCTGATCGGCGGCCGCAACGGCTGCTTCGGCGGCATGGGCATCGTCGCGCGCTGCGCCGACCACGTGGTGATGAGCGACATGGGCCGGCTGGCGATGTCCGGGCCCGAGGTGATCGAGGCATCGCACGGCGTCGAGGAGTTCGACTCGCGCGACCGCGCGCTGGTCTGGCGCACCACCGGCGGCAAGCACCGCTGGCTGAGCGGTGATTGCGACGCGCTGGTCGACGACGACGTCGCCGAGTTCCGCGCGGCGGCGATCGAGGCGCTGGACGCCTCATCGCCGATCACGCTCGCCGGCCTGGAGGACGAACATGCGTTGCTGGCCGATCGCCTGCGGCTCCTGCCGGCACGGGACGGCGAAGGCGACGATGCGGTCGACCTGTGGTCGGCGCTGGGGGTGCCCGACGCGGGGCGCGTGAATGAACTGGACGTGGCGGCCGTGCGCGCGCTTCGCCCGATCTGAGGAGCATGGAGATGGACTGGAAGAGCCTGGCGACGCGCCTCTTCGGCGCCGATCACCGCATCGAGACGGACTCTGATTTCCTGCACGGCGAAGCCGAATTCGACGGCGAGGCGCTGACCGTGATCGGGACCACCGGGCATGCGCCGATCGGCGTGCGGCTGGCCCTCGCACAGGCCCGTGTCGTGCTCGACACGGTGGCCCGCCATCCGGGCCGCCCCATCCTGCTGCTGATCGACACCCAGGGCCAGCAGCTTCGCCGCCGCGACGAGCTGCTCGGCATCAACCGCGCGATGGCGCACCTGGGCATGGCCATCGACTTCGCGCGACGGCGCGGCCATCGGGTGCTCGGGCTGGTCTACGACCAGGCGTTGTCGGGCGGCTTCATCACCTCGGGCCTGATTGCCAACGCCTGCGATGCGTTGCCCGAGGCCGAGATCCGTGTGATGCGCATCCCCGCGATGGCACGCGTGACCAAACTGCCGGAGGCGATGCTGACCGCGCTGTCGGCCTCCAACCCGGTGTTCGCTCCGGGCGTCGAGAACTACGTCGCGATGGGCGGCGTGCGCAGGCTGTGGCACGGCG
Source organism: Rhizobacter sp. P5_A1 (assembly GCF_056400745.1). NCBI lineage: Bacteria > Pseudomonadati > Pseudomonadota > Betaproteobacteria > Burkholderiales > Sphaerotilaceae > Rhizobacter > Rhizobacter sp. P5_A1. The sequence goes on along the minus strand of NZ_JBFUKR010000015.1, from coordinate 122,562 downwards.
ATCTGCAGGCGGCGCTGCGTGACGCGCTGGCCGACGCACCGGTGCATGACCGGCGGGCCGAAGACGGCGCCGAACGCGGCGGGCGGCGGCTGGCGGCAGCGGTCGCGCAGCAGGTGCTCGACGCGGCCTGAGAGGCCGCGAGGCGGAACAAGGATGACGCCGCTGCACCGCCACCAGATCGCCTGGCTCGCGCGCGGCGCCTGGCGGCGTGTGCTCGAACGCCATTGGGACGGAGTGGGCCGCGAGTGCCTGGGGCATTGGGCCGAACACGGCTTGCCGCTCGTCGTGACGCGGCAGCCGTCCGGCGCGCGTGACGTCGCAGACGAGATCGCGCTCGGGCTGAGTGCGCCGCAACGCTGGGGACGGCGGCGCATCGCGCTGACCGTGCCGCGCACGGACGTGCTGTACTTCGACGAGTTCCCGCGCATCGACCAGATCGGTCCGTCGCTGCCGTCGGCGGCCAGAGCAGCCTTGCGGCGCCTGGGTGCGCAGTTGCAGGAAAGGCGCGCCACGGCTCGCGTCTATGGCAGTCACGGCTGGCAGCATCTCACCGGCCTCGATCATGTGCGCCAGGGATCGGATCTGGACGTCTGGGTCGCGGTGTCCGATGTCCATCAGGCCGATGCGGTGGCGGCGATGCTGCAGGGGTCGCGCTGTACCGGCCTGCGCCTGGACGGCGAGCTCGTGTTCGACGACGACACGGCCGTCGCCTGGCGCGAGTGGCACAGGTGGCGCGCGCGGCGTACCGGCGCCCTGCTGGTCAAGCGACTCGGCGGCCCGGCTCTGGCGACGCCGGACGACATCGGCGCGGTTTTGGGCACCGCGACGCCGATGGCATGAGCACTCTCGCGCCCGCGCGATCGGCGCTATCGGAGCCTCTGCCATCCGCGCAACAGATCGGCCGCGCTGCGACGCTGGCGCTGCACGACGAACTGGCACTCGCGCCCAAGCCGGGCCTGGTGACGCTCACCGACCCGGGCAGCCATGCCGACATGGACGCCCACACTTTCATGCGCAGCCTGTTCGCGCTGCGCGGCTACTTCGTCCGCATCGCAGTGCTCGGTGCGCGCGGGGCGCCGTTCGAGGCGCTCGAGCGCTGCGGCATCGACGCCGAAGCCCGCATGCTGGCGGCGACTGGCGGCATCAACACGCACCGCGGCGCCATCTTCGTGCTCGGCCTGCTGTGCGCGGCCGCCGGCGCGCTCGCCGCCAATCAGCAGCGGCCAGAGCCAGCCGCCCTGCGCCGTACCCTGATGACGCGCTGGGGCGCGGCTCTTGCCGCGCGGGCACTGCGGCCGTCGAACTTGCCGGGCGGGTTGGCCGCTCGGCGGCTCGGCCTGCGCAGTGCGTCGACGGAGGCCGCACTCGGATTCCCGACGCTGTTCGAGCTTGCGCATCCGGCGTTGCAGGCCGGGCTCGCGCGTGGCCTCGGGCCGCAGCGCGCACGGCTCGGCAGCCTGTTCGAGGTGATGGCCGTGCTCGATGACAGCAACCTGGCGCATCGAGGCGGACTCGAGGGCCTGCGCTTCGCGCAAGGTGCGGCGCGCGATTTCCTGGGTGCCGGGGGCGCGTCGAACCCGCAGGCGGCAGAGCGAGCCCATGCCATCGGCGTCGCATTCGTGCGGCGGCGCCTGTCGCCCGGCGGGGCCGCCGACACGCTGGCCGCGGCCTGCTGGCTGCATCGCATTCAGGCACTCGCCGTCGCATGACGCTTGCGCTCCTGTTTCCGGGCCAGGGCGCCCAGCATCCGCAGATGCTGCGCTGGCTCGACCGACGGCCGGAAGCCGCCACGACCCTGGGCCAATTGGCCGCGCTGATCGGTTCGGACTGGCGCAATCGCCTGGACGATGCCGACTGGCTCGCCTCGAATCGGGTCGCACAACCATTGCTGACCGGCATCGGCCTTGCAGCCTGGCAGTGCCTTTCGGAGCGGCTGCCGCTGCCGGCGGTGGTCGCCGGCTATAGCGTCGGCGAATTGGCGGCATTCGCGGTCGCCGGTGCGTTCGACACCGAGGCGGCCCTGGCCTTGGCCGGAACGCGTGCCGACCTCATGTCGGCGAGCGTATCGGGTACCGACACCGGGCTGCTCGCCGTGCACGGGCCGCGCGCACGCGAGCTCGGCGAGGCCGATCCGGATCTCGCAGTGGCGATCCGCATCGCCGACGAACGTGTGATCGTGGGCGGACCCTCACCCGCGCTCGACCGGGCGGCCACTCGATGGACGCAGGCAGGCTTGCGCTGCACTCGGCTGACCGTCCGCATCGCCTCGCACACGCCGTGGATGAGCGGCGCCGCCGCGGCCTTCGCACAGCGCCTGTCGGCGATGCCCCTGCGCACGCCACGAGCGGCGATCGCCTGCAATTTCAGCGGCGCGGCGACGCGCAATGCTGCCGCGCTGTCGCAGGCTCTCGCCCGACAGATCGCGAGCCCGGTGCGCTGGGGCGAGTGCATGGACTCGATCGCCGAGCGACGCACGCGCTGCGTGTTGGAGGTTGGTCCGGGCGCGACGCTCGCGGCCATGTGGCGCGAGCGTCACCCAGCAATCCCGGTGCGCTCGGTAGACGAGTTTCGTGACGTCGACGGCATCGTGCGCTGGGTCGAACGGACGCTGCGTTGAGGTGGTGTCCGTCAACGACGGCGCTTCGGCATCGGCAAATCGTCGAAATCGAACGCGCACTCGTCTCGCCAATCGTCCCGCCAGGCCAAGCTCTTGAAAGATCGGGTCCTCACCCTATAATCACGCCTGCTAGCACTCGAGAACGCTGAGTGCTAACGACGGAACCTGGCTTCCCGCCGATTCTTCGTCATACGTGATTGAGCGCACACTTCGCCTCGATCTCAGGCAATCCAACGTTATCAGTCCACTAGGAGATGTTATGAAACTTCGTCCGTTGCACGACCGCGTGATCGTCAAGCGCCTGGAACAGGAAACCAAGACCGCCTCCGGCATCGTGATCCCCGACAACGCCGCCGAGAAGCCGGATCAGGGCGAAGTCCTGGCCGTCGGCCCGGGCAAGCGCAGCGACAAGGGCGACTTCATCGTCCTGAACATCAAGGTCGGCGACCGGGTGCTGTTCGGCAAGTACAGCGGCCAGACCGTCAAGGTCGACGGCGAAGAACTGCTGGTGATGAAGGAAGACGACCTGTTCGCGGTCGTCGAGAAGTAAGCCTTCTCCTTCCTGATCAGCCCCAATTTCTAAGCATTCGGAGAAACAAACATGGCAGCAAAAGACGTCATCTTCGGCGGCGAGGCACGTGCCCGCATGGTCGAAGGCGTGAACATCCTGGCGAACGCCGTCAAGGTGACCCTCGGCCCGAAGGGTCGCAATGTGGTGCTCGAACGTTCGTTCGGCGGCCCGACCGTGACCAAGGACGGCGTGTCCGTGGCCAAGGAAATCGAGCTCAAGGACAAGCTCCAGAACATGGGCGCGCAGATGGTCAAGGAAGTCGCTTCCAAGACCTCCGACATCGCCGGTGACGGCACCACCACCGCCACCGTGCTCGCGCAAGCCATCGTTCGCGAAGGCATGAAGTACGTGGCCGCGGGCATGAACCCGATGGACCTGAAGCGCGGCATCGACAAGGCCGTCACCGCGCTGGTCGAGCAGCTGAAGAAGCAGTCGAAGGCGACGACGACCTCGAAGGAAATCGCGCAAGTCGGCACGATCTCGGCGAACAGCGACGAAGAAGTCGGCAAGATCATCGCCGATGCGATGGACAAGGTCGGCAAGGAAGGCGTCATCACCGTCGAAGACGGCAAGAGCCTGAACAGCGAGCTCGAAGTCGTCGAAGGCATGCAGTTCGACCGCGGCTACCTGTCGCCGTACTTCATCAACAACCCGGAAAAGCAGACCGCGACGCTGGACAACCCGTTCGTGCTGCTGTTCGACAAGAAGATCAGCAACATCCGTGACCTGCTGCCGACGCTCGAGCAAGTCGCGAAGTCCGGTCGTCCGCTGCTGATCATTGCCGAAGAAGTCGAAGGCGAAGCGCTCGCGACCCTGGTCGTCAACACGATCCGCGGCATCCTGAAGGTCGTCGCCGTCAAGGCACCGGGCTTCGGTGATCGTCGCAAGGCGATGCTCGAAGACATCGCGATCCTGACCGGCGGCAAGGTCATCGCCGAAGAAGTCGGCCTGACGCTCGAGAAGGTCCAGCTGGCCGATCTGGGCCAGGCCAAGCGCGTCGAAGTGGGCAAGGAAAACACCACGATCATCGACGGCGCCGGCGCCGCGGCCGACATCGAAGCGCGCGTCAAGCAAGTGCGCGTGCAGATCGAAGAAGCCACGAGCGACTACGACCGCGAGAAGCTGCAAGAGCGCGTGGCCAAGCTGGCCGGCGGTGTTGCGGTGATCAAGGTCGGTGCCGCGACCGAAGTCGAGATGAAGGAAAAGAAGGCCCGCGTCGAAGATGCGCTGCACGCCACGCGTGCTGCCGTCGAAGAAGGCATCGTGGCCGGTGGTGGCGTCGCGCTGCTGCGCGCCAAGCAGGCCGCAGGCACGATCGCCGGCGACAACGCCGACCAGGACGCCGGCATCAAGCTGGTGCTGAAGGCCATCGAATCGCCGCTGCGCGAGATCGTCTTCAACGCCGGCGGCGAAGCCAGCGTGGTGGTCGCTGCGGTGTTGGCCGGCAAGGGCAACTACGGCTTCAATGCCGCAAACGACACCTACGGCGACATGATCGAGATGGGCATTCTCGACCCGACCAAGGTGACCCGCACTGCACTGCAGAACGCGGCGTCGGTCGCTTCGCTGATGCTGACGACCGAGGCGATGATCGCCGAGGCTCCGAAGGAAGAGTCGGGCGCCGGCGGCGGCATGCCGGGCGGCATGGGCGGCATGGGTGGCATGGGCGGTATGGACATGTAATGTTATTTGGGCAGCTTTGCTGCCCAAATAACTCGGGGCGTTCGAGCATCGGTCGGGGACGACCGATGCTCAACTTCCCGGCAGTCAAAGAGGGCGCTTCGGCGCCCTCTTTCTATTGCGTCTGCGAGAGATGGCGCTCGATCTCGGCAGCGACGAACTTCGGCCGCTCGTGGATGATCCAGTGCGTCGCCCCGGGCACGCGCACGAGGCGCAGATCGGGGATGAAGGCGTCGAGGCCGTCGATCAGCGGCAGCGGCAGCGCGATGTCGTCTTCGGCCCAGATCACCAGCGTCGGCCGCTTCACGGTGACGAACTCGGGCGCGAACTCGATCTTCATCACCGCGGCATCGGCTGCCATCGGCGGGCGCAGCGGCGACGCGCGGTAATAGTTGCAGCCGCCGGTCAGCCCGGCATCCCAGATCGCGCGGTATTGCTGCCGCACCGGCTCGGTCAACCAGCCCCCGCCCTCGCGCTTCGGATCGGCCGCACCCATGTTCTCGAACATCGGCCACATGCGCGCGTAGTCGTTCTCGGCGAGCAGCGCTTCGGCATCATGCCGGCACAGGAAGTTCATGTAGGCGCTCGCGGCCTGCTGCTGCGGGCTGTGCTGCAACTCGCGCAGAAAGGTCGCCGGGTGCGGCGAATTGACGATCACGAGCCGCTTCAGCAACTCGGGGCGCAGCGCGGCCAGTGTCCACGCCACCGCGCCGCCCCAATCGTGCGCGACCAATGCCTCGATGGGTGCGCCACCGCAGTGCGCGATCAGCGCTTCGAGATCGGCGGTCAGGTGCTTGACGCGGTACTGCTCCGGCGCGGCCGGCGCGGATGACGGCCCGAAACCGCGCAGATTGGGAGCGACGCAGCGATAGCGGTCGCCGAAGTGCTCGAGGATCTCGTCCCAGACGAATGCCGCCTCGGGGAAGCCGTGCAGGAACACCAGCAGCGGCGCGCCGATCTTGCCGCTCGCGCGGCAGCTCAAGGTGATGCCATGCGGCAGCACGGCGTCGAAGGTTTCAATCATGGCTTGCCTCCTCGGGCTCGCAGTATCGGCCGCGCCCCGGCGCCACCGCGTCACCCGCGGGACATCAGCCGGGTTGGAGCCAGCCGTGCAACACGCGGGCCGCGTCGCCGACACCCTTCTTCTTCAACGCCGAGAACAGCGCGACCTGCACATCGGCCTCGTCGGTCACGATCTCGCCGAGCACGGTCTGCGCGCTGGCGAGCGCAGCGGTTGCTTCGGCGCGATTGAGCTTGTCGGACTTGGTCAGCAGCACCAGCAGCTTGACCGAGCCATTGCCCACCCGCTTTGCCATGAAGCTCATCAGTTGCCGATCGAGGTCGGTGAAGCCCAGGCGCGAGTCGACCATCAGCACGACACCGACGAGGCTGCGACGCACGTCGAGGTAGTCGGCCATCACCTTCTGCCAGCGCAGCTTCGCGCCGCGCGCGACCGCCGCGTAGCCATAGCCCGGCAGGTCGGCGAACAGTGCGTTCGGCACCATCTTCGGGCCGAGGTCGAACAGGTTGATGTGCTGCGTGCGGCCGGGCGTCTTCGACGCGAACGCGAGGCGCTTCTGCTGCGTCAGCGTGTTGATCGCGGTCGACTTGCCGGCGTTCGAGCGGCCGACGAAGGCGATCTCGGGCAGCTCGGTCTGCGGCAGCTGGTCGAGCTGGCTGGCGGTCGTGCGAAAGCGCGCGGTATGGCACCAGCCGAGCGCACGCTTCTCGATGTCGGCCGCTGTTTCGGCACCTGCCTCGTGACTCACGACCGGGGCCGGATTGGAATTGTTTTGCTCGCCCATGGAGTCGCCCAAAGCCCTCATTGTAAAATCACCGGGTTTTGCACAAGAAATACGCTGCACTCATGAAGTCTGTTGCCACCGTCGTTGCCTCCTTGCTGCTCGCCGCGTCTGCCTCGATGGCTTTCGCCGAAGAGGCCAAACCCGCCGCCAAGAAGGCCGACCTGGCCAAGGGCCAGACCACCTCGACCAACGTCTGCGCGGCCTGCCACACCAACGACGGTTCGCGCGGCAGCCCGGCGAACCCGATCATCCAGGGCCAGCACCCGGAATACCTCGTGAAGCAGCTGGGCGAGTTCAAGTCCGGCCAGCGCGCGAGCCCGATCATGCAAGGCATGGCCGCCACGCTGAGCGAAGACGACATGCGCAATGTCGCCGCGTTCTACGCCGGCAAGCAGCCCAAAGCCGGCTTCGCGAAGAACAAGGCCACCGTCGAGCTCGGCGAGAAGATCTACCGCGGCGGCATCGCCGAACGCAGCATCCCGGCCTGCGCCGGCTGCCACAGCCCGAACGGCGCCGGCCTGCCCTCTCAGTACCCGCGCCTGGCCGGCCAGCATGCCGACTACACCGAAGCGCAGCTGATCGCCTTTCGCTCCGGCGCGCGCAAGAACAGCGCGCCGATGACCGGCGTCGCCGCGAAGCTGAACGACCGCGAGATCAAGGCCGTCGCCGACTACATCGCCGGCCTGCACTGAAGCGTTCTTCCCCCTTTCCTGAAAGGGCCGGTCTCGCACCGGCCCTTTGTCTTGGCGCATGCCGTGTTTGTGCCCTGCCCCGGATAATCCGCCCATGACCGCCACGACCACCGGCATCGAAGTGCGCGCCCGATCGCGCTGGGTGCGCGACTGCGTCGAGCTGGTGTCGTCGATGCGCTTCTCGATCTCGCTGCTGACGGTGATCTGCATCGCCTCGGTGATCGGCACGGTCGTCAAGCAGCACGAGCCTTACGGCAACTACGTGAACCAGTTCGGGCCGTTCTGGGCCGAGCTGTTCGCAAAGGTCGGGCTGTACACGGTCTACAGCGTCTGGTGGTTCCTGCTGATCCTCGCGTTCCTGGTGGTGTCGACGAGCCTGTGCATCGCGCGCAACGTGCCGAAGATCATCCACGACCTGCGCACCTACAAGGAAAAGGTGCTCGCCGAGGCGCTGAAGAATTTTCACCACCACGGCACGTCGGAAGTCGCCGAATCCCGCGACCAGGCGTTCGAGCGCATCGGCGCGCTGCTCGTGCACGGCGGCTGGAAGGCGAAGGTGCAGGTGCGCGAAACCGGCACGATGATCGCCGCGCGCCGGGGCACCGCGAACAAGCTCGGCTACATCGCGGCGCATTCGGCGATCGTGCTGGTGTGCATCGGTGGCCTGCTCGACGGCGACCTGATCGTGCGTGCGCAGATGGCGCTGCAGGGCAAGAGCTCCTATACCGGCGGCGGCCTGATGAAGGACGTGCCGGCGAACTACCGTCTCGGCCCGGGTACGCCGACGTTCCGCGCGAATCTGCTGGTGCCCGAGGGTTCGCGCTCCGGCACCGCGGTGATCAGCATGCAGGACGGCGTCGTGCTGCAAGACCTGCCGTTCGACGTCGAGCTGAAGAAGTTCATCGTCGACTACTACGACACCGGGATGCCGAAGCTGTTCGCGAGCGAGATCGTGATCCATGACCGCGACACCGGGCAGTCGATCCCGGCGCTCGTCAAGGTCAACGAGCCGGCGTTCCATCGCGGCGTCGCGATCTACCAGAGCAGCTTCGACGACGGCGGCTCGTCGCTGAAGCTGCGCGGCCTGCCAATGACGGCGTCGGGCAAGCCCTTCGAGATCGAAGGCGTGGTCGGCGGCAGCACCCAGATCTCCGACGGCGACACGAAGATGACGCTCGAGTTCACCGGGCTGCGCGTCATCAACGTCGAGAACCTCGGCGGCAACGCCGCGGGCGGCGGCGCGACCGATGTGCGCAAGGTCGACCTGGTCGCCTCGCTGAACGACCACCTCGGCTCCGGCGCGAGGACGAGCAACAAGAAGGAGCTGCGCAACGTCGGCCCGTCGGTCAGCTACAAGCTGCGCGATGCGTCGGGCCAGGCGCGCGAGTTCAACAACTACATGTTGCCGGTCGAGCTCGACGGTCAGCGCGTGTTTCTCGCCGGCGCGCGCGACAAGCCCGAGCAGGCGATGCGCTACCTGCGCATTCCCGCCGACGACAAGGACAGTGTCGACGGCTGGGCGCGGCTGCGCGCCGGCCTGCTCGACCCCGCGCTGCGCGCGCAAGCCGCGGCGCGCTATGTCGCACTCGCCACGCCGGCCGGCCGGCCCGAGATGGCCGTGCAGCTGACGACCACCGCCGAGCGCGCGCTTGCGCTGTTCGCCGGCGCGGAGTCGGCCCGCAAGGGCGTGGTCGATCCTGCCAAGCCGAATGCCGGGCTGCAGGCGATCTCCGACTTCATCGAAGGCAGCGTGCCCGAGGCCGACCGCGGCCGCATCTCGGAGGTGCTGCTGCGCATCCTGAACGGCAGCCTGTTCGAGATGCTGAACCTGACCCGGGCGCAGGCCGGTCTGCCGCCCGTGGCACCGGACGACAAGACGCAGGCCTTCATGACGATGTCGGTGCTGTCGCTGTCCGACAGCTTCTTCTATCCGGCGCCGGTGCTGTTCGAACTGGCCGATTTCAAGCAGGTGCAGGCCAGCGTGTTCCAGGTCGCGCGCGCGCCGGGCAAGACGCTCGTCTACCTCGGCGCGGTGCTGCTGATCATCGGCGTGTTCGCGATGCTCTACATTCGCGAGCGGCGCCTGTGGGTATGGCTCGCGCCGTCGGCCACCGGAACGAAAATCACCGCGGCGATGTCCACCACGCGTCGCACGCTGGATGTCGACGCCGAGTTCGAACAGCTGAAGCACCAGATTCTGAAGGACGCCGCCTCATGAACACCACGACGCTGAAGACCATGACTCTGGGGCGCCCGTCCGGCGCAGTCGGCTTCTTCTCGGGGCGCTCGCTGTTCGACTGGGCCTTCGCCGCGCTCGTGCTCGGCGCTGGCGCCTATGCATTCGCGCGCTACCTGGGCGCGATGGACTACTACGAGAAGCTGATCCTGGTCGCCGCGCTGCCGGTCGCCATCCTGCTCGGCTGGTTCTGGGGCCCGCTGCGCGTGCTGATGCTCAGCGTCGCGCTCGCGACGCTGTGGGCCATCGGCCTGTACAACCGGCAGCTCGACGGCTTCGGCGCCGACCTCGCGCAGGGCGACAAGGTCTTCATGCTGAAGTACTTCCTGTCGAGTCAGAGCGCAATCATGTGGATGAGTGTGCTGTTCTTCATGAGCACCGCGTTCTACTGGATCGGCTTCGCGGCGAAGACCGAAAACAACGCCGCGGTGCGCATCGGTTCGGGCCTGACCTGGGCCGCCGTGTTCATGGCCCTCACCGGCACGATGGTGCGCTGGTTCGAGAGTCACCAGATCGGGCCCGACATCGGCCACATCCCGGTCAGCAACCTGTACGAAGTGTTCGTGCTGTTCTGCTGGCTCACGTCGCTGTTCTACCTGTATTACGAGCAGCACTACAAGATCAAGTCGCTGGGCGCGTTCGTGATGCTGGTGGTCAGCGCCGCGGTCGGCTTCCTGATCTGGTACACCGTCGCGCGCGAGGCGAGCGAGATCCAGCCGCTGGTGCCTGCGCTGCAGAGCTGGTGGATGAAGCTGCACGTGCCGGCGAACTTCATCGGCTACGGCAGCTTCTCGCTCTCGGCGATGGTGGCGCTCGCCTACGTGCTGAAGAACTCGACACCGCGCGCGCTGTGGATCGGCCTGCTCGGCGTGCCGGGCGCCGTGATCGCGCTGCCGTTGCTCGGCTTCGCGCTGTTCGGCGGCCTCTCGCCGGACGGCATGGCGTCGGCCGCCAAGTCGGGCCGGATGGTCGTGGGTCTGATGGCGTTCTTCGCGTTCGCGATCCTCGCGCGCAAGTGGATCAACGCGCGCACGCCGAGCGCCGAGATCGCCGACGACCTGATGTACAAGTCGATCGCGGTCGGGTTCGCGTTCTTCACGATCGCGACCATTCTCGGTGCGTTCTGGGCTGCCGAAGCCTGGGGCGGCTACTGGAGCTGGGACCCGAAGGAAACCTGGGCGCTGATCGTCTGGCTGAACTACGCGGCCTGGCTGCACATGCGGCTGATGAAGGGTCTGCGCGGCAACGTCTCAGCCTGGTGGGCGCTGACCGGGCTCGTCGTCACCAGCTTCGCGTTCCTCGGCGTGAACATGTTCCTTTCAGGCTTGCACTCCTACGGTACGCTGTGATCACCTGATCCTGCCGATCATGGCGGCGATGCTTGCGCCGCGGTCCCGCCTGATTCGGTGACGAGAATCTCATCAGGCATCAACAGCACGTCGACGCCGTACAAGCGCGCCAGGGCGATCAGCTTTGGCGGCGCATGGCGCAGCGCGAACGGCTTGCCCCAGGCATCCGCCGCGCGCTGGCATTCGAGCAGCACGGCCAGCGCGGCCGAGTCGAACTGCTGAAGGTTCGAGGCGTCGATCACCACGGTGGGGTGCTGCTGCTCGTCCTTCAGCGCCTGCATCAGCAGGCGCCGCGTGTCGTTGGCCTCTTTGGCGGTAACGCTGGCGGGCAGCAGCAGCATGGGCGCGATCAGCTCTTCGAGGCGCCGGCCGACTTGTTGCGCGCAGCGAGCTTCGAGATCAGACCGTCGATGCCGCCCGAGCCGATCTCCTGCGAGAAGCTGTTGCGGTAGTTCTCGACGAGCCAGACGCCGAGCACGTTCACGTCGTAGATCTTCCAGCCGTTCGGCGTCTGTTCGAGCCGGTAGTCGAGCTGGATCGGGTCGCCGCGACCCTTGATCTCGGTCTTCACGACGACCTCGGGATCGGTCGGCGCGCCGCGCATCGGCTTGAGTTCGACGGTCTGGTCCTGGACCTGCGCGAGCGCGCCGGAATACGTGCGCACGAGCAGAATCTTGAATTCATCCTGCAGGCGCTTTTGCTGCTCGGGTGTGGCCTGGCGCCAGTAGCGGCCGACAGCCGACGACGTCATGCGCTGGAAGTTCACGTACGGCATCACCTTGGTGTCGACCAGCGCAATGATCTTCTGCACATCACCCTGCTTGACCGACTTGTCGGCCCGCAGCGCATCGAGCACTTCGGTCGAGACTTCCTTGATCAACGCATCGGGCGCCTTGCCCGCCTGGGCTTGCGCCTGCGCGAATGCGCTACCTATGGTCAGCAACAGCGCAGCGGTCAGCCACGGAATGATTCGCTTGAACAACATGTTGTTTCCTTTTCGTTGGACCGGCGCCGCAGCGCCCGATCGCTGTCTGAGCCCGTGCGGGTCGCTTGGTTCAGTGCGGTCCGCCCTCTACAACGCGCGAGGCGAGCATCCGGTTCACGGCTTCGCCGGCGTCGACGCGCCGCGCGCCGGGGCCTCGGGCGCTTCGGGTGCCGACGCTGGCGTGCCGGCGGGTGTCGGCGCCTCGGGCATGTCGGGCGCGTCGCCGTCGAAGACCAGGCTGCGGCGCCGCTGCAGGTAGGCATCGCGAATGAAGCTGTACTTGTCGAGCGCGATGTCGTCGATCACCTGGCTCGCACCGAGCAGTTTCGCGCGCGTGTTGATGATCTGCAGCCCGACGATGCCGAACTGCCAGCTGCCATTGTTGAGGTAGAGCGCCGGCGACGCGGTGCGATCCAGCGGCAGCGCGATCGACTCGCGCACCGACGAGGGCCCGATCAGCGGCCACACGACATAGGCGCCGGCGCCGAAGCCCCAGCGGCCGAGCGTCTGGCCAAAGTCTTCATAGTGGTGCTCGAGCCCGAACTCGCTGGCGATGTCGAGCACGCCGAAGAAGCCGAACACGGTGTTGGTCGTGAAGCGCACGACATCGGTGAACGCCGGCTCGCCCTTGCCCTGCAGCACGTTGTTGACGGCCGACCACGCATCGGCGGCATTCGCGAAGAAGTTGTCGACGCCGCGGCGCACGAACTGCGGCACGACCTTCGCGTAGCCGGTCGCGACCGGCTTCAGGATCTTCTCGTCCAGCCCTTCGTTGAACGCGAAGACCTTGCGATTCCAGTTCTCCCACGGGTCGAGGCGCGCGCCCGGGCCGCCGCGGGCGTCTTTCATGAGAGTCTGCGTTGTCGCACAGCCGCCGAGCACGAGCGACGCGCTCACCGTCAGGGTCAGCAGCGCGAGCCCGTACCACGGGCGCGTGTTGGAGGTGCGGATCATTTCTTGCCTCCGGCGGCTGTGGGCGGCACAGCAGCGGCCGGCGCTGCACCTGCGTCGGCCGCCTTGCTGAACAGGAACTGGCTGATCAGGCTTTCGAGCACGATCGCCGATTGGGTCTGCTTGATCGTGTCGCCGGGGGCGAAGTTCTTCTCGTCGCCGCCAGCTTCGAGGCCGACATACTGATCGCCGAGCAAGCCAGAGGTCAGGATGCGTGCCGACGAGTCGACCGGGAACTGCACCGACTTCTGCATGTCGAGCTTCACGACGCCTTGGAAGGTCTTCGGGTCGAGCACGATCGCCGACACGCGGCCGACGGTGACGCCGGCGCTGCGCACCGGCGAGCGCACCTTCAGCCCGCCGATGTTGTCGAACTTCGCGGTCAGCACGTAGGTTTCACCGCCGTTGAAGGTGCCCAGGTTCGCAGTCTTCAGCGCCAGGAACACCAGGGCGGCGATCCCGAGCAGCACGAAGAAACCGACCAAGATTTCGGTGCCTCTTCGGTTCATCGCAAGGCCTCGTCAGAACGTGTTTTCATCTGCTTCTTCTTTCTGTTGTCGCTCAGCGCGTCGAGAACATCAGCGCGGTGAGCACGAAGTCCATCGCCAGGACACTCAGCGACGAGATCACGACCGTGCGTGTGGTCGCGCGCGCCACGCCCTCGGGCGTGGCCGTGGCCTCGAAGCCCTGGTAGACCGCGACGAAGCTGCAGATCACGCCGAACACGATGCTCTTGACGATGCCGTTGCCGAGGTCGCGCTTCACGTCGACGCCGTGTTCCATGATGGACCAGAAGTTGCCCGGGTCGAGCCCGATCATCAACACGCTGACGACGTAGGCGCCGAGGATACCGACGGCCGAGAACAACAGCGCCAGAACGGGCATCGCAATGATGCCGCCGATGAAGCGCGGCGCGAGTACCCGGCTCTTCGGATCGACCGCCATCAGCTCCATCGCGGCAAGTTGCTCGCCGGCCTTCATCAGCCCGATCTCGGCCGTCAGCGAGGTACCGGCACGGCCCGCGAACAGCAGTGCGGTGACGACCGGGCCGAGCTCGCGCACCAGCGAGAGGTTGACGACGAGACCAACCGAATCGGCGGCGCCGTAGGTGACGAGCGCGTAATAGGTCTGCAGCGCGAGCACGAAGCCGACCGCCAGCCCCGACGACAGGATCACGAGCAGCGAGAGGTTGCCCAGCGCGTGCACCTGCACCACCGCGAAGTACGGACGGCGCAGCGACGCCGGCAGCGTACGCACAAGCTCCCAGAAGAAGAACGCGTGGTGCCCGAGCGCGCGCAGGCATTCGAGCACGAAGCGGCCGATCGCGCCGATCCAGTTCATGCCTGGGCGCCGCGCAGGCCGAGATCCTGCGCCAGCGACGGCGCGGGATAGTGAAACGGCACCGGCCCGTCGGGCTCGCCGCGGATGAACTGGCGCACCTGCGGGTCGGTGCTGGCATTCAGTTCCTCGGGCCGACCGTGCGCAATCACGACGCCGGGTGCGGCCATGATGTAGGCGTAGTCGCAGATCTCGAAGCACTCCTGCACATCGTGCGAGACGATCAACGAGGTCGCGCCGGTCGCGTCGTTCAGCTTGCGGATCAGGTTCGCGGTGACGCCCATTGCGATCGGATCGAGGCCGGTGAACGGCTCGTCGTAGAGCAGCACTTCGGGGTCGAGTGCGATCGCACGGGCGAGCGCAACGCGCCGGCCCATGCCTCCGGAGATCTCGGCGATGCGCAGCTTCGCAGCACCTCGCAGGCCGACGGCATTGAGCTTCATCAGCACGATGTCGCGGATCATCTCTTCGTCGAGATCCGTGTGCTCGCGCAGCGGGAACGCGACGTTCTCGAACACCGACAGGTCAGTGAACAGCGCGCCGAACTGGAACAGCATGCCGAGCCGGCGGCGCAGGCGATAGAGCTGCTCGGCGCTGCGCGTGTCGATCGCCTCGCCATCGACGCGGATGCTGCCGCTGCCCACCGGATGCACCCCGCCGATCAGGCGCAACACGGTGGTCTTGCCGCAGCCCGAACCGCCGAGGATCGCGGTGACCTGGCCGCGCCCGAAGCACATCGAGATGTCGTTGAGGATGTTCCTGCCGGGGTCGTAGCCGAACGTGACGTGGTCGATCGCGATCAGCGTGTCGGGGCTGACGGCGTCGGGGTTCGTTCGGCTGGGGTCACTCGGCATTCTTCGGGCGTTGTTGTCGCGGGCCACAACAGCGCAACGAGGCCGCATTTCTGGCGCGGTCGGCTGTCGAAAACGATTGTCTCACGCGACCTTCGCGGCCGTTGCGCCGCCTCGGGCGCTTTTGCACACCTTCACATGCGCTGTCTCGAGCTCGCAACTCAACGCGGCAGGTCGCTCGCACCCATCAGGAACAGATCGACCGCGCGCGCCGCCTGCCGTCCTTCGCGGATCGCCCACACGACCAGCGACTGGCCACGCCGCATGTCGCCGGCGGCGAAGACCTTGTCGACGTTGGTCGCGTAGCCGCCGACCGCATCGACGCTCGCCCGCGCGTTGCCGCGCGCATCCTTCTCGATGCCGAAGGCCTCGAGCACGCTCGAAACCGGGCTCACGAAACCCATCGCGAGCAGCACCAGGTCCGCCGGCAGCACCTGCTCCGAGCCGGGCACCTCGACCATCTTGCCGCCCTGCCACTCGACACGCACCGCCTTCAGCGCCTTGACCTTGCCCTTGTCCTTGCCCTCGCCGGCGATGAACTCCTTCGTCGCGATCGCGAACTCGCGTTCGCAGCCTTCTTCATGGCTCGACGAAGTGCGCAGCTTGATCGGCCAGTAGGGCCAGACCAGCGGCTTGTTCTCGGACTCCGGCGGCATCGGCAGCAGCTCGAACTGCGTGACGCTGGCTGCACCGTGGCGGTTGCTGGTTCCGACGCAGTCGCTGCCGGTGTCGCCGCCGCCGATCACGATCACGTGCTTGCCATCGGCGCGAATTTGGGTGATTCCATGGTTCTTGAGCTTGCCGCCGGCGTTGATCAAGTTCTGCTGCGGCAGGAACTCCATCGCGAAGTGGATGCCATCGAGCTCGCGGCCCGGCACCGGCAGATCGCGCGACTGCTCGGCGCCGCCGGTCAGCAGCACCGCGTCGAACTCGGCCTTCAACTGCTCCGGCGTGATCGTTTCCTTGGCCCAGTTCGTGACCTTCGAACCCTCCGGAAGCTTGCCGATCAGCACGCCGGTGCGCATCGACACGCCCTCGGCCTCCATCTGCCTGACGCGGCGATCGATGTGTGTCTTCTCCATCTTGAAGTCGGGGATGCCGTAGCGCAGCAGGCCGCCGATCGCATCGTTCTTCTCGAACAGCGTCACGTCGTGGCCGGCGCGCGCCAGCTGCTGCGCCGCCGCCATGCCGGCCGGGCCGGAGCCGACGACCGCAATGCGCTTGCCTGTCTTCGCCTTCGGCGGCCGCGGCTTGACCCAGCCCTCGGACCAGGCGCGATCGATGATCGCGTGCTCGATGCTCTTGATGCCGACCGCGTCGTCGTTGACGTTCAGCGTGCACGCCGCCTCGCACGGCGCCGGGCAGATGCGGCCTGTGAACTCGGGGAAGTTGTTGGTCGAGTCGAGCACCGCAAACGCGTTCTTCCAGTCGGCCCGGTACACGAGGTCGTTGAAGTCGGGAATGATGTTGTTGACCGGGCAGCCGTTGTTGCAGAACGGCGTGCCGCAGTCCATGCAGCGCGCGCTCTGGATCTTGGCCTCGTCCTCCTTGAGGCCGATAACGAATTCCTTGTAGTGCTTCTTGCGCTCGGCGACGGGCGCGTAGCCCTCTTCGAGGCGCTCGTATTCCATGAAGCCGGTGACTTTTCCCATGATGGCGTGTTCTTCTCGTGGTGGCTTACTTGGCGGGCACCGACTGGCTCTTGGCCTTCGTCGCGCTGCCGGCATCCTGGATCGCCTTGGCGGCGGCCAGCTTCGCGGCCTGCTCGCCCAGCGCACGCTTGTACTCGTTCGGGAAGACCTTCACGAACTTCGCGCGCGACTCGACCCAGTGGTCCATGATGTGGCGCGCCCGCAGCGAGCCGGTCCACTTGTGGTGGTCCTCGATCAGCTTCTTCAGCAAGGCCTCGTCGCTCTGGCCCTGGTGCCACAGCGGCTTGTCGGCCTCCTGCTCGGCGGTGCTCAGCACTTTGCCAAGCGTCACCATCGAGGTGTTGCAACGCGATGCGAAGCTGCCGTCTTCGTCGTAGACGTAGGCGACGCCGCCGCTCATGCCCGCCGCGAAGTTGCGGCCGGTCTTGCCGAGCACGGCGACCGTACCGCCGGTCATGTACTCGCAGCCATGGTCGCCGGTACCTTCGACGACCGCGGTCGCGCCCGACAGGCGCACCGCGAAGCGTTCGCCGGCGACGCCGCGGAAGAACGCCTCGCCGCTGGTCGCGCCATACAGCACGGTGTTGCCGACGATGATGTTCTGCGTCGCATCGCCGCGAAACTCGATCGACGGCCGGATCGCGATGCGCCCGCCGCTCATGCCCTTGCCGGTGTAGTCGTTGGCGTCGCCGATCAGGTAGATCGTGATGCCCTTCGCGAGGAATGCGCCGAAGCTCTGGCCGCCGGTGCCCTCCATCTGGATGAAGATGGTCTGGTCGGGCAGGCCCTCGGGCCGGTGCCGGATCAGTTCGCCCGACAACATCGCGCCGACGGTGCGATTGACGTTGCGCACCTCCTCCATGAACTGCACCTTCTCGCCGCGATCGATCGCCGGGCGGCACTTCTCGATCAGCTTGACATCGAGCGCGCGTGCGAGGCCGTGGTCCTGCGCCTCGGTCTGGCGGCGCGGCACCTCGGCCGGCGCGGTCGGTGACTGGAACACGCGGCTGAAGTCCAGACCCTTCGCCTTCCAGTGGGCAATGCCCTTCTTCGTGTCGAGCAGGTCGGCGCGTCCGATCAGATCGTCGAACTTGCGCACGCCGAGCTGCGCCATGATCGAGCGCGCCTCCTCGGCGACGAAGAAGAAGAAGTTGACGACGTGCTCGGGCCGACCGGTGAACTTCTTGCGCAGCACCGGATCCTGCGTCGCGACGCCGACCGGGCAGGTGTTCAGGTGGCACTTGCGCATCATGATGCAGCCCTCGGCGACCAGCGGAGCGGTCGCGAAGCCGAACTCGTCGGCGCCGAGCAGCGCGCCGATGACGACGTCGCGCCCGGTCTTCATCTGACCGTCGGCCTGCACGCGGATGCGCGAGCGCAGCCGGTTCAGCACCAGTGTCTGCTGGGTCTCGGCCAGACCGAGCTCCCACGGCGTGCCGGCATGCTTGATCGAGCTCCACGGCGACGCGCCGGTGCCGCCGTCATGGCCGGCGATGACCACGTGGTCGGCCTTCGCCTTCGCGACGCCGGTCGCGACCGTGCCGACGCCGACCTCGCTGACGAGCTTGACGCTGATGCTGGCGCGCGAGTTCGCGTTCTTCAGGTCGTGGATCAGCTGCGCGAGGTCTTCGATCGAATAGATGTCGTGGTGCGGCGGCGGCGAGATCAGCCCGACGCCGGGCACCGAATAGCGCAGCATGCCGATGTAGTCGGTGACCTTGCCGCCCGGCAGCTGGCCGCCTTCGCCCGGCTTCGCGCCCTGCGCCATCTTGATCTGGATCTGGTCGGCGCTCGACAGGTATTCGGTCGTGACGCCGAAACGCCCCGAAGCGACCTGCTTGATCTTCGAGCGCAGCGAATCGCCCTCGTTCAACTCGAAGTCGACCTGGATGTTGCCGGGCCCGATGACGTCGCTGAACTTCGTGCCCTGCTTGATCGGGATGCCCTTCAGCTCGTTGCGGTAGCGCGCCGGGTCTTCGCCGCCCTCGCCGGTGTTGCTCTTGCCGCCCATCCGGTTCATCGCGACCGCGAGGTTCGCGTGCGCTTCGGTGCTGATCGAGCCGAGCGACATCGCGCCGGTCGCGAAGCGCTTGACGATCTCGCTCGCCGGCTCGACCTCTTCGATGTGGATCGCCTTCGCGGGGTCGACCTTGAACTCGAACAACCCGCGCAAGGTCATGTGCCGATGCGACTGGTCGTTGATGATCTGCGCGTATTCCTTGTAGGTCTCGTACTTGTTGGCGCGCGCGCTGTGCTGCAGCTTGGCGATCGCGTCGGGCGTCCACATGTGCTCTTCGCCGCGCACGCGCCAGGCGTATTCGCCGCCGGCATCGAGCATGTTCTCGAGCACCGGGTCGTCGCCGAACGCGCACCTGTGCATGCGGATCGCCTCTTCGGCCACATCGAAGACATCGATGCCGCCGACCTGGCTCGCGGTGCCGCGGAAGTACTTCTGCACCAGGTCCTTCTCGAGCCCGATCGCCTCGAACAGCTGCGCGCCGCAGTAGCTCATGTAGGTCGACACGCCCATCTTCGACATGATCTTCGACAGACCCTTGCCGACCGCCTTGACGTAGTTGTAGATCGCCTTGTCGGCCGAGAGGTCGCCGGCGAGCTCCTTGTGCATCGCGGCGAGCGTTTCCATCGCGAGGTACGGGTGCACCGCCTCGGCGCCGTAGCCGGCGAGCACGCCGAAGTGATGCACTTCCCGCGCCGAGCCGGTCTCGACGACCAGCCCCGCGGTCGTGCGCAAGCCTTCGCGCACCAGGTGTTGATGGATCGCCGACAGCGCGAGCAGCGCGGGGATCGCGACGAAGTCGCGGTTCATCTGTCGATCGCTGATGATCAGGATGTTGTGACCGCTCTTGATCGCGTCGACGCTTTCGGCGCAGAGCGACGCCAGCTTGGCTTCGACGCCTTCGTCACCCCAGACCAGCGGGTACGTGATGTTCAGCTCATAGCTCTTGAACTTCGCGCCAGTGTGCTTCTCGATCTCGCGCAGCCGCGCCATGTCGTCGAAATCGAGGATCGGCTGCGCCACCTCGAGGCGCATCGGCGGGTTCACCGCGTTGATGTCGAGCAGGTTCGGCTTCGGGCCGATGAACGACACCAGCGACATCACGATCGCCTCGCGGATCGGGTCGATCGGCGGGTTCGTGACCTGCGCGAACAGCTGCTTGAAGTAGTTGTAGAGCGGCTTGTTCTTGTCCGACAGCACCGCGAGCGGCGAGTCGTTGCCCATCGAGCCGATGCCTTCCTCGCCGGCCTGCGCCATCGGGCTGAGCAGGAACTTGAGGTCTTCCTGGGTGTAGCCGAAGGCCTGCTGCCGGTCGAGCAGCGATTCGGGGTGCGCGGCGGGCCGCTCGCCGGGCGGCACGTCGTCGAGCTTGACGCGCACGCTCTCGATCCACTGGCGGTACGGCTTGGCGGACGCGAACTGGTTCTTCAGTTCTTCGTCTTCGATGATGCGACCCTGTTCGAGGTCGATCAGCAGCATCTTGCCGGGCTGCAGGCGCCACTTCTTGACGATGCGGTTCTCCGCGATCATCGGCAGCACACCCGACTCGGAGGCGCCGACCACCAGGTCATCGTCGGTGACGATGTAGCGCGTCGGGCGCAGTCCGTTGCGATCGAGCGTCGCGCCGATCTGGCGGCCGTCGGTGAAGACCATCGCGGCCGGGCCGTCCCACGGCTCCATCATCGCGGCGTGGTATTCGTAAAACGCGCGGCGGCGCTCGTCCATCGTCGCGTGCTGCTCCCAGGCCTCGGGGATCATCATCATCGCGGCATGGGCAAGCGAGTAGCCGCTCATCACGAGCAGTTCGAGCGCGTTGTCGAACGTGGCGGTGTCGCTCTGGTGCTCGAAGCTGATCGGGTAGAGCTTCTTCAGGTCGTCGCCGAGCACCGGCGACCTCATCACGCCCTCACGCGCGCGCATCCAGTTGAAGTTGCCCTTGACGGTGTTGATCTCACCGTTGTGCGCGACCATCCGGTACGGGTGCGCGAGCGGCCACTCGGGGAACGTGTTGGTCGAGAAGCGCTGGTGCACCAGTGCAAGTGCCGAGACGACGCGCGGATCCTGCAGGTCCTTGTAGTACTTGCCGACCTGGTCGGCCAGCAACAGGCCCTTGTAGATGATCGTGCGGCAGCTCATGCTCGGCACGTAGTACTCGCGCGAATGCGTCAGCTTCAGTGCCTGGATCGCCGCCGAAGCGGTCTTGCGGATCACATACAGCTTGCGCTCGAGCGCGTCCGGGACGATCACGTCGGGCCCGCGGCCGATGAAGATCTGCTTCAGGATCGGCTCTTTCGCGCGCACCGTCGGCGACATCGGCAGCTCGGCATCGACCGGCACGTCGCGCCAGCCGAGCAGCACCTGGCCTTCGGCCTTGACGGCACGCTCCAGTTCCTGCACGCAAGCCAGCCTGGAGGCATGCTCCTTCGGCAGGAAGATCATGCCGACGCCGTATTCGCCCGGTGGCGGCAGTTCGACGCCTTGCAGCGCCATCTCGGCACGGTAGTACTCGTCAGGGATCTGGATCAGGATGCCGGCGCCGTCGCCCATCAGCTTGTCGGCACCGACCGCGCCGCGGTGGTCCAGGTTCTCGAGGATCTTCAGCCCTTGCTCGACGATGCTGTGCGCCTTCTGGCCCTTGATGTGGGCGACGAAGCCGACACCGCAGGCATCGTGCTCGCGGCTCGGGTCGTACAGGCCGAGGCGTTGCGCAGCGTCGATCTCATGGACGGGCGCGGGAGCGGAAGTGGCGGGCCCGAGGGCGTGTTTTGGCATGGCGGCGCTCCGTGAATTCGGCGAAGGATACTGCAGTGCAGCATGGCGCTCAAGAACAATCTCTCCAATCTGTCCCCATTTTAGAAGATTGCTATGTCATTTCGTATTAAATGGGGACAGTTCAAATGATAGATCAATCGGTGCCGCTGGCTCTGCGCGGAGGCCGACCGCGCGGTCGTGGCGCGACCGGCCGGTCGCTCGTCGCTGCGACCGCAGCGACAAACGCCGGCGCGCCGAGCGGCCAGCCACCGCGCGCGGCGCCGAACAATTCAGCGACCTGGTCATCGCGCAGTGGGCGCTGCAATTCCTTGTCATGCCGTGCCTCCCGCTCGAACGGCGTGTTGCCGAGCCGCCACCAGAACTCGTGTTCGGTGATCGCGGGGGCCGCGCCGCGACCGACATGGTGGCGCGCGCTGGACCAGGGCCATTCGCTGGCCATCCCCGCTGCGCCAGCCCGGACCGGCGCCTGTTCGATCATCACGATGCAGCGAAGCAAATAACGTTCCGGGTCCAGCGCCGTGGCCTGGAAGCGGCCTGCCCAAAGCGAACCGCTCCCGCCGTGGCGCCGGTGAAACGTCGCGACGTAACGCCGGTTCACGCGCTGCATGAAGCGACCGAGGTCGGCGGCATCGCGCGGCGTCGCGAGCAGCAGCACGGCATCGTCGAGCAACGCGTACGCGTGCAGCGCAACCGGGCCGCCGCGCGTCAGCTCGCGCAGCGCGTCGAGGTAGGCAAGGCGGTCAAGGTCGTCGACGAATGCGGGCTGTGCGCCGCCGCTGCGCTGAACCACCAGATGCGGTTGGCCGGCGACGGCCAGGCGCGGCATGCGGGCCATGGGCGGGATTCGTCCGACGTGACGGTGGTCAATTCGGGCCGGCGCGCGGATCGCCGAGCTCGATCGTCGCACCGGTCAGGCGGCGGTGCTCCTTCAGCGCGAACCGGTCTGTCATGCCCGCGATGTAGTCGACCACGGCCTGTTGCAACGGCAGGCGCCGCGCGTGTTCGGCGGGCAGCTGCGCCGGACGCGCGAGGTAGGCGTCGAACAGTTCGCGGACCACCGTTCTCGCACCATCGGTCGTTCGCACCACCTGCTCGTGCCGATACAGCCCGCGGCGCAGAAAAGCGTTCACCTGGCGCAATTCCTCGCCCATGCCGGCACTGAACGCGATCAGCGGCGGCGCTTGGCGCGCCGCGTCGGCCGAGTCGGGCCGACCTGCGGTCAGCAGTACGGTCGACGCATCGATCAGGTCGTAGACGAGCGCCGACAGCATGCGGCGCAGCGTCTCGTACAGCAGGCGCCGGCCGGTCAGCGTCGGCGCGCTGCGCAGTGCTTCGTGATGGAAGGTCAGGAACAGCGGCAGCTCGAGCAACTGCTCGTAGACCAGCAGGCCGGAACGCACGCCGTCGTCGATGTCGTGCGTGTTGTAGGCGATCTCGTCGGCCAGGTTGCACACCTGGGCCTCCAGGCTCGGCTGGCTGCGATCGAGAAACCGGCGGCCGACGCCGCCTGGCTCGTCGGCCTCGAGCGCGAGCGCACGGCGCCGCGAACAGTGCTTCAGGATGCCCTCGCGCGTCTCGAAGCTCAGGTTCAGCCCGTCGAACGCCGGATAACGTTCCTCGAGAACATCGACCACGCGCAGGCTCTGGAAGTTGTGCTCGAAGCCGCGGCTGTCCGGATCGACCTGGCGCAGGCGCTCGTCGAGCGCATCCTGCCCGGCATGGCCGAACGGCGTGTGCCCGAGATCGTGAGCGAGCGCGATCGCTTCGCACAGATCCTCGTTGAGGCGCATCGTCCGCGCGATCGAGCGCGCCAGCTGCGCGACCTCCAGCGAATGCGTCAGGCGCGTGCGGAACAGGTCGCCCTCGTGGTTCAGAAAGACCTGGGTCTTGTAGACGAGGCGGCGGAACGCAGTGCTGTGCACGACGCGATCGCGATCGCGCTGGAAGTCGTTGCGCGTTGGCGCCGGGACTTCGGCGTGGCGCCGCCCGCGGGTCTTCTCCGGGTCGCTGGCCCAGGCGCTGAGCGAGCCGGGCGGCGAGCTCGAGCCACTCACCCTGTGTGCGCCTCGAGCACCTGCGCCACGAGCGCATCGGGCGCTCGGCGCAGACCGGCACGACCGGGCGCCTCGATCACGACGAAGCGGATCGCTCCCGCCTCGGCCTTCTTGTCGAGCCGCATCAGTTCGAGGTAGCGCTGCGTTCCCAGCTTCGGCCCGACGACCGGCAGCCCGGCACGCTCGATGATCGCGTGGATGCGGCGTGCATAGTCGGCGCCGATCAGGCCGAGCCGCGCCGACAGATCCGCCGCCATCACCATCCCGCAGCCGACGGCCTCGCCATGCAGCCACTCGCCATAGCCCAGGCCGGTCTCGATCGCGTGCCCGAAAGTGTGGCCGAAGTTCAGGATCGCGCGCAGATCGGCCTCGCGCTCGTCCTGCGCGACGACGCCGGCCTTGATCTCGCACGAGCGCTTGATCGCATGCGTCAGCGCCGCCTTGTCGCGGGCTTTCAGCGCATCGAGGTTCGCGTCGATCCAGTCGAGGAACGCGTCATCGGCGATCGGACCGTACTTGATGACCTCGGCAAGGCCAGCGACCAGCTCACGCTGCGGAAGGGTGTCCAGTGAGTCGATGTCGGCGACGACACGCAAGGGCTGGTTGAACACGCCGATCATGTTCTTGCCGAGCGGATGGTTGATCGCGGTCTTGCCGCCGACCGAGGAGTCGACCTGCGCGAGCAGCGTGGTCGGCACCTGCACGTACGGAACGCCGCGCATGTAGCAGGCGGCGGCGAAGCCGGTCATGTCGCCGACGACGCCACCGCCGAGGGCAAACAGCACCGTCTTGCGGTCGCAAGCCGAGGCGAGCAGCGCATCGAAGATCGAGTTGAGCGCGGTCCAGCCCTTGTGCGACTCACCATCGGGCAGCACGATCAATTGCACCTGTGCGAACGTGCCCCGCAGCGCCACCGTCAGGCGTTCAGCGAGCAGCGGCGCGACGGTCTCGTTGGTCACGATGGCTGCCGCATGGCCGGTCGCAAGGTCGCGATAGATTTCGGGCCGATCCAGCAAGCCCGACCCGATCAGGATGTCGTAGCGGCGCTCGGCCAGGTCGATGTGGACACGCTCAATGCCGGAGTTCATCGCCCAAGTGTACGAGGGCACCGCGCGGGCGGCGGCACTCGTCAACGCGGCCGCGAATCGACCGGCGACGGGGCGCTCACGGGATCGACGACACCAGCGAGCTCCAGTTGCATCAGGATCATGTTGACGAGCGTCGGTACCGACGGGCGACCGGTCTCGACAATGAAGTGGGCCGTCTCACGGTACAGAGGATCGCGGACCGCGTACATCTCGCACAGCCGTCCCAAAGGGTCGGCCACCTGAAGCAATGGACGCTTGACGTCGTGGCGCAGGCGCCGGTACAGGTCCTCCGGGGTCGATCGCAGGTAAACGACGATCGCATGCTGGTTCAGCGCCTCGCGGTTGGCTGACCGCAGCACCGCGCCACCGCCGGTCGCAAGCACAAGGTTCGGGGCTTGCACCAACTCCGCGATCACCTGCGCCTCGATTTCACGGAAGCGTTCTTCGCCTTCGTGCTCGAAGAAGGCGCGGATCGAGCAGCCGATGCGCTGCTCGATGACAGCATCGGTGTCGATGAAGTCCCGGTTCAGTCGCCTGGCGAGGTGCCGGCCGATCGTCGACTTGCCGCCACCCGGCATCGAGATCAACGCAATGGTTTCGGGCTTGCGCACGGGCCTGCGCCAACGTGAGTCGTCGGATCTTCCTCGATGTGGCCCCAGGCCGGTCAGGCACCAGGCGTCGTCGTGACGGTCAAGGTGACGTTGTTTCCGAGCTTGTCGACAACAACGATGTTGCCCGGCGAGACACAGCCACCGAGCGTGGTGATGGTGAAACTGCCGCCGCGATCGCTGACCGATCCGGTGTTCAGTGCTATGAAATCCGGCACCGTATTGTCGAGGCGATAAGGAGCCGCGCCGCCATAGACGAAGATCGTCGCGGTTCCGCCGGCGGGGCAGGTGCCCACCGACGTACCGACCGGCGGCGCCGTGAAGGTCACCGTGCTGGGCACGATACTGAACGTCGTGGGTGAGCCCGCCTCCGCATCCCCGCCCCCGCCACAAGCCGTCATCGCTGCGGCAGCGACCAACACGGGAATGGCGGCAATCAGCTTCCTTGATTTCATCGCTCGCACCTGTTTACTAGAGTTCTAAGTATCCGTTCGCGCGGCATCGCGCCATCTGCTCGCTCTCAGCGCGCGGCCGAACGATCCGTGACCACCTTGGGGGTCAGGAAAATTAGCATCTCGGTCTTGGCGCTGGACTTCGTACGCGTCTTGAACAGATTGCCGAGATAGGGCACGTCGCCAAGGAACGGCACTTTGGAAACGTCTTCCCGTTCGTTCTGCTCGAAGATGCCGCCGATCACGACGGTACCGCCGTTCTCGATCAATACCTTGGTCTGGACATGCTTGGTGTTGATAGCGAAACCCGCGATGCCGGCCGACGTGCCCCGGCTGTCCTTTGTCACGTCGACATCCAAGATCACGTTACCTTCCGGGGTAATTTGTGGAGTTACTTCGAGCTTGAGGTTGGCCTTGCGGAAACTGACCGCGGTCGCGCCGCTCGAGGTCGCCGATTGATATGGAATCTCCTCGCCTTGCTCGATCAGCGCCTTCTGCTGATCAGCCGTGATCACGCGAGGGCTGGACACGATCTTGCCCTTGCCATCGGCCTCGAGTGCCGACAACTCGAGGTTCAGGAATCGATTCGCGCCAGCCGTGAACAAGGACAGGGCGAAGCTCGCGGCCGAGTTTCCCCCTTGTGGGGTGGCTGGCAGGTTCACAAAATTGGTATCAGCAAAGGTGCTCGTCGCGCCTGTCTGACCCGTCTGCGTACCGACCGCGTTCAGATTGCCGCCAACGCCAATGTAGTTGCTGCCCCCCACGTTATAGCCGGAGATTCCGCCGTTCAGGCCGCGCTGATCAACCAAGCCAAGCTTCACTCCCAACGAGCGCCCGAACGTGTCATCGGCGATCACGATACGCGACTCGATCAGCACCTGCCGGACCGGGATGTCGATCTTCGCGACCATGTCCTGGATTTCCTGCAGCTTCGTCGGAACGTCGCTGACGAACATTTGGTTTGTCCGCGTTTCGTAGATCACGCTGCCGCGTGACGACAAAATGCGCGAGTTGGCACCGCCGCCTTGCCCGCCCCCTTGGCCAGTCAGCCCCGCTGCGACATCGGCGGCCTTCGCGTAGTTGAGCTGGAACGACTGCGTGCGCAGCGGCTCGAGCGCCGCGATCTGCGCCTTGGCCTCCAGCTCGACCTTTTCCTTCGCGTTGAGTTCGTCCTTCGGTGCAATCAGGATCACGTTGCCGGACTTGCGCAGCCCCAGGCCCTTGGCCTGCAGAATGATGTCGAGTGCCTGATCCCAGGGCACGTCCTTCAGCCGCAAAGTCACGTTGCCGGTCACCGTGTCACTGGTCACGACGTTGAAGTTCGTGAAGTCGGCGATCACCTGCAGCAGCGCGCGAACCTCGATGTTCTGGAAGTTCAGAGACAGCTTCTCGCCCGCATACCCAGGGCCTTGCGTCAGCTTGTTCGGATCGACCTTGCGCTGGCGCACTTCGAGCACGAACTGGTTGTCACTCTGGTAGGCGCTGTGTTCCCAGTTTCCGCGCGGTTCCACCGTCATGCGAACGCGGTCGCCGTTCTGCGAGGTCGTCACGCTCTGCACCGGCGTGCCGAAGTCGGTAACGTCGAGCCGGCGGCGCAGGTTCTCCGGCAGGGTCGAGCGCAGGAATTCGATCACCAGACTCTGGCCCTGCTGGCGGATGTCGACACCGACCTGGTTGTTCGGCAGTTCGACGATCACGCGACCCGCACCATCGGCGCCGCGGCGGAAATCGATGTCCTTCAGCGCGAGCGGATTGGCGTTCTGGCTCGGCGCGAAGTGCACCGGTGCCTGTGCCGTCGCCGTTGCAGGCGCGGCGGCCACCGCGGCCTCCGGCGCCGGACCGGCGTCGAGCACGACCAGCAGCACCTTGCCCTGGATTTCGGCGCGGTAGCTCGCGGCCTTCTTCAGGTTCAGCACGAGGCGCGTGCGCTCGCCGGCCTGCGCGACGTTCACCGAGCGCAGATTGCCCTGGTTGATCTCGACATTGGACTTGCCCAGCGCGTTTGTCACCCCCGGCAGGTCGATCGCGATGCGGGGTGGCGTCTGGATCGCGAACCCGGCCGGAACCGCGGTGAGCGGCTCGGACAATTCGACGCGAATCACTTCCGATCCGCCCTGCTGGCTGCTGTTGATCGACTGGATCGCGTTCTGCGCCAGCGCGGAGGCGCAGGCGCCCAACGACAACAAGAGCGTCAAGGCACGAGCGCGCCACTTAACTGTCATGTGATTCTCCTGATTGCTCTTCATCGCGCCTTCTCCTGAAGCTGGAGGGCGCTGGTGCGCTCAATCCATTCGCCGACTGCATCCTGGACAATTTCGCGGATCGACACATCGGTCTCGGAAATCTTCATGATCTTCCCGTAGTTCTGGCCAAGGTAGTCGCCCTGCTTGACTTGGTAGAGCAAGTTGTCGACCTTCAGCAAGGCATAGGGACGACCGCCTTTGACGACGCTGCCGACCATCGACATGCTGTCGAGCGGATAAGCCTCGAGCGGCTCCTTGCGGCGGTTGATTTCGCTCGCCAGCAGTGAATTCGGCTGCTTGGCCTCCTGCTTGAGCGCGACCGTCAGTTTCTGGGTGCTGAAGGGCTCGATACCGCCGAGCGCAGCGTACGGCTGCGGCGTGAATTTCTTCGGCGGTGACAGCGGCTCCACATTCGGCTTGACCTCGCGCCGCTGCTGCTCCATCCACTGCGTCAGTTCCTGCTGCTCGCCGCCGCAGGCAGACAGCGCGAACGCGACAACGCCGATCGCCATCAGCAGTCGCGGAGGTACCGGTCGCGCCATCATTTCTTCACTCCCGGCTTGGCCTTGGCGGCTGCGTTCTTCTTCACCGCCTCGAGCTCGGTCGCATCGAGGTAGCGATACGTACGTGCAGTCGCCTCCATGGCCAACGCGCCCGTCGTATCGCGCGGCGAGCCGGCGATGTTCAGGTTGTGCAGGGTGACGATGCGCGACAGGTTCGCGATGTCGCCGGCGAATGCGCCCAGGTCGTGATACCGCCCCGACACCCGGATCGAGATCGGGAGTTCCGCGTAGTAGTCCTTGACGACCACCTGGCCCGGGCGGAACAGCTCGAACTGCAGGCCTCGGCCGAGGCCCGCTTGGTTGATGTCTGAGAGCAGCGCGTCCATCTCGGCCTTGCCGGGCAGCTGCTTCTCGAGTTGCGTCACGTACTCTTCGACCTGCAGCTTCTGCTTGCGCAGTTCGGCAAGGTTGACGGCCTGGCCGAGCTTCGCGCGGTAGTCCTGTTTGAGCCCAGGCTCCTTCGCACGCTCGGCGTCGAGCTCCTCATGGGCCGTCGCCAGCAGCGTGAACCATCCCAGCACGACGACCGCGATCGCAACAAGCGACCAGGTTGCGATCTTCGGCAGCATCGGCCACTGGCCGGGCTCGCTCGGGTTGAGGCTTCGAAACTGCGAGACCGCACCTTCGAAGACCGAGTTCAGGTCGACATTGATCGGGGCTGCTTTGGTCGCCATGTCAGACCTTCTTCGCCATTGCGGCACTGGCGGGCGCGCTGGCCGGCGCCGCAGCGGCGGCGGCAGCCGCCTTGGCCTGTGGACGCTTGACCGTCAGACGCATCGAAAAATCGAACAGGCGTTTTTGTTCGCGATTTGCGCCGGTGACCGTCGTCGCCTTGCTCTCGATCAGCTCGGGGGTGACGAACCACTCGGAGTTGTACGCGGTGTTGCGCAGGAACTCTGAGATGCGCTCCTGCGTCTGCGCGATCCCGGTGATGTTCAGCTGTTCGCCGTTCTGTCTCAGCGCGGTGAAGTACATGCCTTCCGGCGTCTGCCGCACGAGCTCGTTCAGGATGTGCACCGGCAGGTTGCGGTCGGTCTGCAGATCCTCGACCGCCTTCTGACGCGCGGTCAACGCGGCGATCTCGGCCTTCAGCGTCGCGATGTCCTTGATCTCGCGGTCGAGCTTGGCGATCTCGGTGGCGAGGAACTGGTTGCGCTCCTGCTGCGCCGCCTTCAGCTGCTCGACGATGAGATACCAGCCCCCGACGATGCCCAGGCCGATCGCGGCCGCCACTCCGAGCCCCGCGAAGAACGCGATCTTCTTGCGCTTGCGCTTCTCTTCCCGGTGCGGGAGCAGGTTGATCAGGATCACTGCACGAACCTCCGCATGGCCAGACCGCAGGCCGTGAGATAGGACGGAGCCTCGCGACGAAGCTTGCTTTCACGCACCGCCGAGCCGAGCTTCATGTTCTCGAACGGGTTCACGACCATCGAGGCGAAGCCCGTCAGCTCGGTGACGCGGTCCTTCAAGCCCGGCAAGGTCGCGGTGCCGCCGGCCAGCATCACGTAGTGCACCTTGTGGTGCGGCGTACTGGTGAAGAAGTACTGCAGTGCGCGGCCGATTTCTTGCGACAGACTGTCGACGAACGGCGCCAGCAAGGTGGTCTCGTAATCGTCGGGCAGATCGGCCGCGAGTTTCTTCTGCTCAGCCTCTTCGTACGAGAAGCCATACTGGCGCGAGATCAGCTGCGTCAGCTGCGAACCGCCGAAGGCCTGATCGCGGTCGTAGAGCATCTCCTCGTCGCGCAGCACCTTCAGGCTGGTCGTGTCGGCGCCGATTTCGAACAGCGCGACCAGCGCGTCCTTGCCCTCGTTTGGCAGCGACGCGATCACCCGGCTCATCGCCAGGCGCGAGGCATGCGATTCGATGTCGAGCACCGCAGGCGTCAGGCCCGCCGCCTCGGCCAGACCCTGTCGATCCTGAACCCGGTCCTTACGCGACGCCGCGATCAGCACCTCGACATCGCCGACCGAGGTCGGGCTCGGCCCGATCACGCAGAAGTCAAGGCTGACCTCGTCGAGCGAGAACGGGATGTATTGATTGGCTTCGGCCTCGACCTGAACCTCGAGTTCTTCCTCGCGCAGCCCGGCGGGCAGCATGATCTTCTTGGTGATGACGGCCGATTGAGGCATCGCCATCACGACCTGGCGGGTCTTGGTGCCGCTCTTCGAGATCACTCGCTTGACCGCCTCGGCGACCTCGTCGAACTTCTCGATCTGGCCATCGGCGATCCAGCCCTTTTCGAAGCTTTCGACGCCGAAACGCTCGACGACGTACTCGCCGGAAGCGCTCTGGCCCAGCTCCACCAACTTCACGCTGGACGAGCTGATGTCCAGCCCGATCATCGGCGGATGTTTGCGGCCCAACAAGGTGTCAAGGAAGCTCACGACGCCTTTCCCCCAGCTGTAAAGATGCGTGCTGGATTGTTAATAAGTTACTTCAATGCTAGCAGTAAAGCCTTTGTGGCACAAAGAAAAATCCGAATTCGCACAGCCTCACTCGTTGCAAAACTCACACGCCGGCAAGGCATGAAACCTGGGTCATCCACGAACCTCGGGAGAACCCCGAAGCTCGCCGTGAAGGGTCGCTCGCGCGGCACGCGGGAGGCTCGAGTGCCATCACTTCGGCGTATTCGCGGCTTTCTATAATGCGAACTTGCAACGTGGAGTGTCATGAGCGAATCCGAGCGCCCAGCCAAGCGGCCCGCTGATCCCCCTGCGCGCGACGGCGCGGCAACTCCGACCTGGGCTCGCTGGCTGACGCGCAGTGCACTGTGGTTGATCGGGCTGGCCGCAAGTGCCGCGATCAGTGTGGTCGTGCTGGTCGGGATCGCGCTCGCGGTCGCCTACCCGAACCTGCCGGAGATCGGCGGACTGATGGATTACCGACCGAAGCTGCCGATGCGCGTGCTGTCGTCCGACGGCGTGCTGCTCGGCGAATTCGGCGAGGAGCGCCGCAACTTCGTGCCGCTCGCGCAGATCCCGAAAGTGATGCAGCACGCGGTGCTGGCATCGGAGGACGCGCGCTTCTATGAACACAGCGGCGTCGACGTGAAGGGCGTGCTGCGCGCCGGCCTCGCGCAGTTCAACCGCTCGCGCAGCCAGGGCGCTTCGACGATCACGATGCAGGTCGCGCGCAACTTCTACCTGTCGACCGAGAAGACCTACACCCGCAAGATCTACGAGATGCTGCTCGCCTTCAAGATGGAGAGCCTGCTGACCAAGGACCAGATCCTCGAGGTCTACATGAACCAGATCTTCCTCGGTCAGCGGGCCTATGGCTTCGCTTCGGCCAGCGAGATCTACTTCGGCAAGCCGCTGCAGGACATCTCGATTGCCGAGGCGGCGATGCTGGCCGGGCTGCCGCAGGCGCCGTCGGCCTACAACCCGATCAACAACCCCGATCGCGCGAAGAGCGGGCAGCTGCGCATCCTCGATCGCATGGTCGACAATGGCTACATCACGCCGGAGCAGCGCGATCTGGCGCGCAACGAGACGCTGCGCTACCGCGAGCCGTCGGAGGTCGCCGTGCACGCGGAATACGTCGCCGAGGCGGCGCGCCAGCTGATCTACACGCAGTACGGCGACGACGCCTACACGCGCGGCCTGAACGTGTACCTGACGCTGAAGTCGAGCGACCAGATGGTCGCGTACCGCGCGCTGCGCCGGGGCATCATGGACTACGAGCGTCGGCAGGTCTACCGCGGCCCCGAAGACTATGTGGACCTGCCGGCGAACCCGAAGGAACTCGACGCACGCATCGCCGAGGCGCTGCAGGACCATCCGGACAACGATGAGCTGAAGGCCGCGATCGCGACCGAAGCCGGGCCGAAGAAGGTGGTCGCGGTGCTGCAGAGCGGCGAGGCGGTCACGATCACCGGCGACGGGCTGAAGCCGGTCGCATCGGGTCTCGTCGTCAAGGGCAACCCGAAGACGCAGATCCGCACCGGCGCAGTGATCCGGCTGATCCGCGGCCCCAGCAAGGACGGCAAGCCCGGCGACTGGAGCATCACGCAGCTGCCCGAGGTCGAGGGTGCGTTCGTCGCGATCGACCCGCGCACCGGCGCCGTCCGCGCGATGGTCGGCGGCTTCGATTACGCGAAGAACAAGTTCAACCACGTCACGCAGGCCTGGCGCCAGCCGGGGTCGAGCTTCAAGCCGTTCATCTACTCGGCGGCGCTCGAGAAGGGCTTCACACCGGCGACCGTGATCAACGATGCGCCGCTGTTCTTCGATGCCGGCTCGACCGGCAGCCAGCCCTGGGAGCCAAAGAACTACGACGGCAAGTTCGAGGGACCGATGACGATGCGGCGCGGGCTCGAGAAGTCGAAGAACATGATCTCGATCCGCATCCTGCAGGCGATCGGCGCGCCGTACGCGCAGAACTGGATCACCCGCTTCGGCTTCGAGGCCGACAAGCACCCTGCCTACCTGCCGATGGCGCTCGGCACCGGTTCGGTCACACCGCTGCAGATGGCATCGGCCTACAGCGTATTTGCCAGTGGCGGCTACCGCGTCAACCCGATGCTGATCAGCAAGATCACCGACAACAAGGGCCGCGTGCTGAACGAGGCCATCCCGCCCGTGCTGAACGAAGGCATGCGCACGCTCGAGGCACGCAACGCGTTCGTGATGGACAGCCTGCTGAATTCGGTCGCATTGCGCGGCACCGCCGCCGCGGCACGGCGCGCGCTGAACCGGCCCGATGTGTACGGCAAGACCGGCACGACCAACGACTCGATCGACACCTGGTTCGCCGGCTTCCAGCCGAGCGTCGTCGCGATCGTCTGGATCGGCTACGACACGCCGCGCAAGCTCGGCGACAACGAAACCGGTGGCGGGCTTTCGCTGCCGATCTGGGTCGAGTACATGAAGCACGCGCTGAACGGCGTGGCGGTCGAGCAGTATCCGGTGCCCGAAGGCGTGGTCAACCTCGGCGACGAGTGGTACTACGAGGAATACACCAAAGGTGCCGGCGTCGCGAGCGTGGGCCTGGACGACAAGATGCCGTCGGCACCCGACGAAGAAGAGCGCAAGAGCATCCTCGATCTCTTCAAACGCTGACGGGCTCCCGGCCCCAGGCCTCAGGTCGGTGGCGTGAACCGCAGTGGCCGACCCGCTTGCGCCGTGGCACAGGCCGACAGCGCCTCGAACAGCTCACCGCCATCGCGCGTGTCGCGCCAGACACCGTTCGCATACTTGTAGTGAAAGCCGCCCGCGCGCGCCGCGAGCCACAGCTCTTGCAGCGGTGGCTGCGTGTTCAGCACGATCATGCTGCCGTTCGGGAAACTCATCTCGAGCAAGCCACCGGTGCGGTGCGCGTCGATGTCCACGACATCTTCTTGCAGCCACGCGTCGATGCAGGCCTCGACGCTCGCCAGGACCGCGTTCGTCCTCGCCACGTATTCGCCGTCGGTCATCGGGTCGTGGGTGAGATCGGCAGACATGGTCGATAGAATCCTGTGATGTTGCAGCGCAAGATCAGTGTAGCGGCGGCCTCGAAGGCTGCGTCGACAGTGGGTGCATGCGTGACCGCGGCCGCGCTGTTCACGGGCTGCGGTCAGAAGGGGCCGTTGACGCTGCCCCGACCTGCAACCGCCGCATCCGCCGCCTCGTCCCCCTCCGCCCCCGCTCAGCGACCATGACTCTGCCCGGCTCCCCGCACATCGCCTATCGCGGCGACGATCTGTTCATCGAGGCGCGTTCGCTCGCCGAACTCGCGCAGGAATACGGCACGCCGCTCTACGCGTATTCGCGTGCGTCGATGCTGGACGCGCTCGCGAGCTATCAGCGCGCGCTCGCCGGCCGCGACCACCTCATCTGCTACGCGATGAAGGCGAACTCCAGCCTCGCGGTGCTGCAGGTCTTTGCGCAGGCCGGCTGCGGTTTCGACATCGTCTCCGGCGGCGAACTCGAACGCGCGCTCGCGGTCGGGGTGCCGCCCGCGAAGATCGTGTTCTCAGGCGTCGGCAAGACGCGCGCCGAGATGCAGCGCGCGCTCGAGGTCGGCGTGATGTGCTTCAACGTCGAAAGCGAAGCCGAACTGGAACTGCTGTCCCGGGTGGCGAGTCAGGCGGGCCGCACCGCCAACATCAGTTTGCGCGTCAATCCGGACGTCGACGCCGGCACGCACCCCTACATCTCGACCGGCCTGAAGGACAACAAGTTCGGCATCGCTCATGCGGATGCACTTGCGAACTACCTGCGCGCGGCCGAGCTGCCGGGCCTGCGGATCGTCGGCATCGATTGCCACATCGGCTCGCAGATCACCGACACCGGCCCGTACCTCGACGCACTCGACCGCCTGCTGGAACTGGTCGAAGCGATCGAGGCCCGCGGCATCGCGATCCATCACCTCGATCTCGGCGGTGGCCTCGGCATCACCTACACCGACGAGGCACCACCGTCGGCTGAGGCGCTCGTCAGGAGCCTGCTCGAACGCGTCGACGCACGCGGCCATGGCCACCGCAAGATCATGTTCGAACCGGGCCGATCGCTCGTCGGCAACGCCGGCGTGCTGGTCAGCGAAGTGCTGTATGTCAAGCCCGGCGAACAGAAGAACTTCTGCATCGTCGATGCCGCGATGAACGACCTGATGCGCCCTGCGATGTACCAGGCCTGGATGAACATCGTCGCGTGTCGCGCGCGCAGCGAAGCGCCGATGCTGTTCGACGTCGTCGGCCCGATCTGTGAATCCGGCGACTGGCTCGGCAAGGATCGCAAACTCGCGGTGCGCGCCGCCGACTTCGTCGCGGTGCTCTCGGCCGGCGCCTACAGCATGAGCATGGCGAGCAACTACAACACGCGCGGGCGCGCGGCCGAGGTGCTGGTCTCGGGCGACCAAGCCTGGCTGATCCGCGATCGCGAGACGGTCGCCGAGTTGTTCCGCGGCGAGCACCTGCTGCCGGCCGGCTGAGAGACCGGCCTCAGATCCGCCCCTCTTCGACCGCGTGGCACGCGATCAGCGCGCCCCCGAACATCTTCAACGCCGGCCGCTCGATCTTGCAACGCTCGTTCGCGTGCGGGCAGCGCGGGTGGAAGCTGCAACCATTCGGTGGATTCAGCGGGTTCGGCACCTCGCCCTGCACCGGCGTGCGTGCGCGGCCGCTCATGTGGATGTCGGGGATCGCATCGAGCAGCATCCGCGTGTACGGATGGCGCGGCCGCGCGAACAACTCACCCTTGTCGGCCAGCTCGACGATGCGGCCGAGGTACATCACGCCGACCTGGTCGCTCACATGCCGCACGACCGCGAGGTTGTGCGAAATGAACAGGTAGGTCAGACCTTGCTTCCTCTGCAGGTCTTTCATGATGTTGAGCACCTGCGCCTGCACCGAAACATCGAGCGCCGAGGTCGGCTCGTCGCAGACCAGGAACTCGGGCTGCGTCGCGAGTGCGCGCGCGATCGAGATGCGCTGCCGCTGACCGCCCGAGAACTGGTGCGGGAATTTCTCGACATCGGCGGCGGCGAGGCCGACCGACTGCAGCAGCTGCGCGACGCGCGCCTTCATCTCGTTCTTGTCGGCGCGCTGGCCCGAGCCGCCCGCGGCCTGCACCAGACCATGCTCCTTCAGCGGCTCGCCGACGATGTCGGCGACCTTCCAGCGTGGGTTCAGGCTCGCGTAGGGATCCTGAAAAATCATCTGCATGCGCCGGCGTAACGCGAGCGCCTGCTTCGAGCGGAAGGTTGCGGCGGTGTCGGTGCCGTCGAACTCGACGCGTCCTTTCGTCGGTGCATACAACCCGACCAGCAGCCGCGCGACCGTGCTCTTGCCGCACCCCGATTCGCCGACCAGCGCGAGCGTCTTGCCGCGCTGGATCGAGAAACTGACGCCGTCGACCGCGTGCACGAACTGGCGCGGCTTGCGTTCGATCACGCGGTTCAGCCACGGCGCGGAAACGTCGAAGGTCTTTGCGAGGTCGTGAACCTCGACCAGTGCGCGCGACTCAGGCTTCGGCACGGCACTCATCAAGCCGCCTCCCGCAGCGCCGGCGCGAGCAGCCAGCAGGCCGCGCGCGTCGCGCCGGCGTCCAGCAGATCGGGACGCTCGACACGGCAGCGATCGAAGACCTTCGGGCAGCGCGGGTTGAACGCGCAACCGGTCGGGATCGCGGTCAGGCGCGGCATCGCGCCGTCGATCTGCAGCAGACGTTCGCGGTCTTCGTCCATCGCCGGAATCGAGCCCATCAGCCCGACGGTGTACGGATGCGCAGGTGCGTGGATCACGTCGTGCACCGGCCCGATCTCGACGATGCGACCGGCGTACATCACCGCGACGCGATCGCAGGTCTCGGCAATCACGCCCATGTCGTGCGTGACCAGCATCACCGCGGCGCCGTGCTCCTTGCACAGGCGCTTCAGCAGCGAAATGATCTGCGCCTGGATCGAGACGTCGAGCGCGGTCGTCGGCTCGTCGGCGACGATCAGCTTCGGCTCGGCCGCGAGCGCGAGTGCGATCACGACGCGCTGGCGCATGCCGCCGGAGAATTGGTGTGGGTACTGGTCGATGCGCGCCTCGGCCGCCGGAATGCCGGTTTCCTGCAGCAACCGGATCGCGCGTTGACGCGCCTCGTCGGCGCTCACCGGCAGGTGCGTCAGGATCGTCTCGACGAGCTGCCGGCCGACCGTGTACAGCGGGTTCAGCGAGGTCAGCGGATCCTGGAAGATCGCGCCGATCTGACGGCCGCGCACCCTGCGCATCTCTTCGTACGGCAGGTTGTCGATGCGCCGACCGTCGAAGCGGATCTCGCCAGCGGCAACACGCCCGGGCGGATCGAGCAGGCCGATGATCGACGCGCCGGTCAGCGATTTGCCGGCGCCGGATTCACCGACGACGCCGAGGATTTCGCCCGGAGCGATCTCGAACGAGACGTCGTCAAGGGCGACGAGCGTGCCGCGGCGGGTCGGAAACTCGACCCTCAGGTGGCGGACTTCAAGCAGCGGCTGGGTCATCGGAGCATCGTCATTTGGAGGTGGCGCTGCAGCCACCGATGGGTTCCTGGTAGTCGACCTTGACCGTGAAGTCGGTCAGCAGCCGATTCGGCTTGACCGCGACCAGGTAGTAGCGGGTGCATGGGGCGACGTTCAGATCGATCGTGCGCTGCTCGCCGAAGCGGTGCGTGCCATCTGGCGGCCCCTGCACGGTGACCTTGCGGAGGCCCGGATCGACGAAGGTCGGGCTGTCCAGCGTGTCGCGATCGTCGACGCGGACGATCTGCACCGAGTAGGTGTCGATCGGCGCCTGGTAGTACTTGTGACCATCGATCTGTCCGTAGCCGGCCGGCAGACCGGCACAAGCGGAGCAGGCCGCGGCGAACGACAGCGACGACGCAAGCTTGAAGAAGGGCAGGTCTTTCATGGTGGACCTCCGAGGTCGTTTGCGGGCAGGGTTCGACCCCGTGTCGCGGCGCAGGTTTCAGCGCAGTCGCGGGTTCAGCGCATCGCGCAGCCAGTCGCCGAACAGGTTCATGCTCAGCGCGATCAGCAGCAGCATCGTGCCGGGGAAGATCACGAGCCACCACGCGCCGCTGAACAGCTGCTTGTTGCCCTCGTTGATGAAGGTGCCGAGCGACGGCGAGGTCGGCGAGACGCCGACGCCGAGGAACGACAGCGTCGCCTCGGTCTGGATCGCCAGCGCAAGGTGGATCGTCGCGAGCACGAGCACCGGCCCCAGCACGTTGGGGAGCACGTGCCTGAGCATGATGCGCATCGGCGGCACGCCGACGACGCGCGCGGCCTGCACGTACTCCTTGCTGCGCTCGACCATCGTCGAGCCGCGTACGGTGCGCGCGTATTGCACCCAGCCCGGCAGCGCGATCGCGAGGATCAGCACGCCGAACGCGAGCGAGTCGTGCGCCTGTGGGAACAGCGCGCGGCCGACACCGGCGATCAACAGCGCAATCAGGATCGACGGGAACGACAGCATCACGTCGCAGACCCGCATGATGAACCCGTCGACGCGCCCGCCGGCGTAGCCCGAGAGCAGGCCGAGCGAGACGCCGATCAGCATCGACACGATCACCGACGCACCACCGATCAGCAGCGAAATGCGCGCGCCGTAGAACAACGCCGACAGCACATCGCGGCCCTGCTCGTCGGTGCCCAGCAGGTACTTCGCCTGGCCGCCTTCCATCCAGGCCGGTGGCAGCATCGAGTCGCTCAGCTCGAGCGTCGCGAGATCGAACGGGTTGTGCGGCGCGATCACGCCGGCGAAGAACGCGCAGAAGGCGCAGGTGAGCGCCACAACCGCGGCGCCGATCGCCATCGGCGAGGTGCGAAACGAATGCCAGACGTCGCCGTCGAAGAAGCGCGCCCAGGCGCCGGGCGGCGCCGCGGGCTTGGCGGGAACCATCACCGTGCTCATGCGGGATCCATCAATGGGCTGGCGCCTTCAACGTGACCCATTTGAAGTACATGTAGTTCGTCGGCAACTGGGTCAGCGTGACGTTCTTCTTGTAGGCCCATGCCAGCGCCTGCTGGTGCAGCGGGATGTGGCCGACATCGTCCAGATGCGTCTTGAACGCTTCGCGAATCATCTCGTCGCGCTTGCTCTTGTCGGTCTCGGTCTGGATCTTCGTTGTCAGCTCGTCGAGCTTCGGGTTGCTGTAGCTGCCCAGGTTGTACTGGCCGCGGCCTGCATCGGTCGGCGTGGCCATCAGGTTGTAGAGCGCGTCGTGCGCATCGGCGGTGCTCGGGGTCCAGCCGAGCAGATAAAAACTGGTGTCGCGACGCAGGATCTTCGGGAAGTAGCTGACCTTGGTCTCGGTCTGCAGATTCACCTTGACGCCGATGCGGGCGAGGTTCGCGGCCACCGCCTGGCAAATCGCGGCATCGTTGACATAGCGGTCGTTCGGGCAGTTCATCCCGACCTCGAAGCCGTTCGGGTAGCCGGCGTCGGCAAGCAGCTTCTTCGCCGCTTCGACATCGTACGGCAGGCGCTTGTTCATCTCGGGCATGAAACCGCGCACGCCCGGCCCGACCATCAGCCCGGTCGGCGCAGCGGCGCCGCGCATCACGCGCGCCTTGATCGTGTCTTCGTCGATCGCCTGGTAGAAGGCCTGGCGCACGCGCTTATCCTTGAACGGATTCTTGCCCTTCACGCTGCTGCTCAGCAGCTCGTCACGCTTCTGGTCCATGCCCAGGAAGATCGTGCGCAGCTCGGGACCCTGCAGCACGGTGAGGCTCGGACTGGCCTTGATGCGCTCGATGTCCTGCAGCGGCACCGGCTCCATCACATCGCTCTCGCCCGACAGCAGCGCGGCAACGCGCGTGGCGTCGTTGCCGATCGGCGTGAAGACGACCTCGTCGAGATTGCTCTCGACCTTGTCCCAATAATTGAAGTTGCGCACGATCACCGTGCGCACCGACGGCTGGCGCTCTTTCAGGCGAAACGGGCCGGTGCCGTTGGCCTTGAAACTCGCCGTGTTCTCGACCCCCTTGCGGCGATCGACCGGGCGCTCGGCCTTGTTTTGCTCACACCATGTCTTGCTCATGATCGCGAAGACCGTCAGCGTGTCCGGCAGGATCGGGAACGGCGTGATGGTTTCGATGTCGACGACGTTGTCGCTGACCTTGCGCACCTCCTTGACCGGCGCGACATAGCCGCGCATGTCGCTGCCGGCGTCGGCCGCGCGCTTGAAACTGAAGATCACGTCGTCGGCGGTGAACGGTGTGCCGTCATGGAATTTGACACCCTTGCGCAGCTCGAAGCGCCACACCGTCGGCGAGGTCTGCGACCACTTCGTGGCCAGCAGCGGCACGACCGACATGTCCTTGCCGCGCCCGACCAGCGACTCGTAGACACTGCCCATGAAGCTCAGCTGCAGCGATTCGTTCAGCGAGTGCGGATCCATCGATTGCACGTCGCCCTGGTTCGACACGCGCAGGGTGACGGCCTGCGCGGCGCCGACGCCCAGTGCCAGGGCCGCGATCAAAAGGGTTTGTTGGAACTTCATGGTCGTCTCCTGACGAGGTAAGTACAAGATTTCAGTGACATCGCGATCAGTGCCCCGCAGTCGACTTCTCGGCCCGCAACCGCGGATCGACGACAAAGTAGAGCATGTCGACGGCCAGATTGATCACGACGAAGATCAGCGCGATCAGGCACAGGTACGCGGCCATGACCGGGATGTCGGCGAAGGTCACCGCCTGGATGAACAGCAGGCCCATGCCGGGCCACTGGAACACCGTCTCGGTGATGATCGCGAATGCAATCAAGCCGCCGAGTTGGAGCCCGGTGATCGTGATCACCGGCACCAGCGTATTGCGCAGCGCATGGCCGAAATACACCACCCGGTTCGGCAGCCCGCGTGCGCGCGCGAACTTGATGTAGTCGGCCCGCAGCACTTCGAGCATCTCAGAGCGCACGAGCCGCATGATCAATGTCAGCTGGAAGACCGCCAGCGTGATCGACGGCAGGATCAGATGCTTCCAGCCATCGGCCGTCAGAAAGCCGGTGCTCCAGGCACCGAGCATCGTGACCTCGCCACGGCCGTAGCTCGGCAGCCATTTCAGCGTGACCGCGAAGATCAGGATCAGCAGGATGCCGATCAGGAAGACCGGCAGCGAGACGCCGACGAGCGAGATCGTCATCAAGGCCTGCGACAGAAAGCTGCCACGGCGCAGCGCCGCGTAGACGCCCATCGGGATGCCGAGTGCCAGCGCGAGGAACGCCGCGCAGAAGGCCAGTTCGAGCGTCGCCGGCAAGCGCTCGGCGATCAGCGACGAGACCTTGCGCCCTTGGCGCAGGCTGAGGCCGAATTCGCCTTGCACCGCCTTGCCGACGAAGCGCACGAACTGCACCGGGAACGGCTGATCGAGACCGAGATCGGCGCGAAGTTGTTCGCGCTGCTCGGGTGTGGCGTCCTGCCCAAGGATGTTGGTGACCGGGTCACCGACGTACTGGAACAGCATGAACGCGATGAACGCGACCGTCAGCATCACGATGACGGCTTGAGCGAGACGGCGGAGAACGAAAACAAGCATCGATTGAGGAGAAACGGTTCAGCCGGCGAGCCGGTGATCGGCTGCGGGCGGATGAAGCAAGAAACGAACGGCTCGAAGGTCGAGGCAGAGTATCGCCGCTCGCGCGTCGAATTCCTCGGAGCGCACCGCACAAGCTCGGTGCGATCAGAGCAAAACCCGAGCCAGCCGTCAAAGGGGAATGCCCGGATGCTGACGGTCCCGCATGTGCGTGCAGCTGCCGAGCACAGGCGAAAAAAAGCCGCCCGAAGGCGGCTTTCGATCTGGCGAGAGCTTGCGCGAGGCAAGCGCCCGATCAGAAGAAGTGACGGATGCCGAACTCGGCACCGGTTGTCCGACCATTGGCGTCGGGGAACGCTGCCAATGAGGATCCACCGAGACTGTTCGGACCTGCAATGGTGCTGGTAGTACGGAACGCCCCGGGGTTGTCGCTCTTCGAACGCGCCACCGTGGTGTAAAGAGCAGTACGCTTTGAAAGGTTGTAAACGTAGCCCAGCGCGAACTGAGTATTCTTGTTGTCAAGTCCCGTATTTGTCAGCTTGCTTCGCTCAGCGCCCACGTGGATCTCGCCCTGGCCCAACGGCACAACGGCGCTGAACGAGAACAGGTTCTCCTTCGCTTGCAGGTATGTGTCGCGATCCCAGTAGCCCAACAGCTTCACAACGCCGAGGTCGTACGAAGCGCCGATGTTGTAGGTCTTGTGCTTGTTGCCAGCCGCATCAAAGGTCTGCTGCGAAGCCGCACCGGCGATATCAAATGGCCCGGCAGCGAACCCGACGCGCCCGCCAACGTAACGACCCGGGAAAGATCCCTCACCAGCGGCGGCCATCAATTGACCATAGACGCCACCGATTCCGCTCGGCAGGAAGTAGCCGATCGTGTTGTCGGTACGCACATAATTTTGGGTCGAAGCCGCAGCGCTGAAGAACTGCTTGATATTGTTCGAACCACCAAGGCCGTTGGTGCCGAACGCATCGAAGATCGTCTCGTTCCAGAACGTCGGCAGATAGTCGCGACCCAACCGGACTTCACCGAAGTTGCCCCACAGGCTGACGGTGGACCGGCGATTCCAGAATTTGCTATTGGCGGTGCCGTTATCGGGATT
Source organism: Rhizobacter sp. P5_A1 (assembly GCF_056400745.1). Classification (NCBI taxonomy): domain Bacteria; kingdom Pseudomonadati; phylum Pseudomonadota; class Betaproteobacteria; order Burkholderiales; family Sphaerotilaceae; genus Rhizobacter; species Rhizobacter sp. P5_A1. The sequence continues at coordinate 79,952 of NZ_JBFUKR010000015.1, read as the reverse complement.
GACGCCAGCCAGCAGCACGAAACCGGCCTTCAAGCCGCCGCCCAGGTCTTCAGTGCCCTTGAAGCCGAGTTGGCTGCTGTTGATGCCGTCCTGGCTCAGCGACAAACGGCGTGACGAGCCGTCGGCCTTGACGTAGCGCGCGTTCAAGTCGACCGTGCCATACAGGGACACCGAAGATTGAGCCGATGCCACACCAGCGAAAGCGCCCAGAACTGCGAGAGCGAGCAGAGATTTTTTCATTGCAACTATCTCCTAGGTTGAACAAGAGGTCCCGATCAAGAATCACCCTCGTTGGGCAGATCAGGCACAACCCCCTCAGCGGAAGTTGTGCGTATTGCACCAGAGGGGCCGAGTGCTGGAAAGCCTTGCCGGTCAAAAAAGGACTTTATGTTGTCTGAGCACAACGAGGCGCGACGGCCTGTTCGGGGGTCAAAATCGCTCGCCTGCAAGCCCTCGGCTCGGGTCGCCAAGCTGCTCTGACGGGACCTTCTCGGGCTTGCGGTATTCTGCTCAGCACGCCCCACGATCCCACCGCCACTTGTCTCCGATCGACACCCTGTTAAACGCCGCCGACAGCGCGCTGCGCACCTTGTCGGGCGCCAGTCACGCGTCGCGCCGCTGCCCGGCACCGACAGTGCCATCGCCCCCGCTCGACGAGGCCCAACGCCGGCTCGGCGCCGCGCTGATGCGCGTCGATCACGTCGGCGAGGTCTGCGCGCAGGCGCTCTACAGCGCGCAGGCGCTGAGCACACGCGACCCTGTGCTGCGGCGTCAGTTCGAATCGGCGGCGCGCGAAGAGACCGACCATCTCGCCTGGACCCAGCAACGCCTGCGCGAGCTGAACGCCCGCCCGAGCCTGCTGAACCCGCTGTGGTACGCCGGCTCGTTCGCGATCGGCTGGCTCGCCGGACGCGCCGGCGACGCGGTCAGCCTGGGCTTCGTCGTCGAAACCGAACGCCAGGTCGAGCAGCACCTGGAGTCCCACCTGCAGCGCCTGCCGAGCGCGGACACGGCGTCGCTCGCGATCGTTCAGCAGATGAAGGAAGACGAGGCGCGCCACGGCGCGGCCGCACAGGCCGCCGGCGCCGCGGCGCTGCCGGCACCGGTGCGCTGGGGAATGCGCCTGGCCGCGCGGGCCATGACGACCACCGCGCACTACATCTGATTCAGCCGGCCCGGATCTCGAAGCTGGTCGTGATCTCGGCGGTCTTGGCCAGCATGATGGTCGCCGAGCAGTACTTGTCGTGCGACATCTTCACCGCCCGCTCGACCGCCGCGTCGGTCAGCGCCGGGCCGGTGACGACGAAGTGCAGATGAATCTTCGTGAACACCTTCGGATCGGTCGGCGCACGCTCGGAGGTCACGACGACCTGGCAGCCGCGCACATCGTGCCGGCCGCGCTGCAGGATCAGCACGACGTCGTAGGCCGTGCAGCCGCCGGTGCCCGCGAGCACCGTCTCCATCGGGCGCGGCGCGAGGTTGCGGCCACCGCCGTCGGGCGCACCGTCCATCACCAGCAGGTGCCCGCTGCCGGTCTCGGCCGAGAACGCCATGCCGTTCGCGGGCATCCAGTTGATCGTGCATTCCATCGTGTCGTCCTCGATTTTCCGCACCGAATGCGGGCGGCCGCGCGCAGATTGTGCACAGCTTCGCGACGCGTCGAAGCAGCCCTCGCAAATGCCCACGCGTCGTTTATTGCAGCGCAGCAAAAAAGGCTCTACACTCATCGCCACGCGGTGATCGAGCCAGGCCTGAAAGGCGGTTCCGGTTTTCACCCGAACGTTTGTCTCCTCCACCTCCTCCATTGGTGGATTCAGCCCAAGGCAGCAATGCCTTGGGCTTTTTTCTTGGGGCCCTGTGCACCGCTGGCGCGTGCAGGCCGACGTTATGATGCGGCGCCGCAAACCGATCGTCGCTGGAGAGACGCGCATGGCCGCCCCGAACAAGAAGAAGACCGCCCCGCGCGCTGCGAAGGCGAAGACGAAGGCGCCGCTGTCGCTCGCCGACTACCTGCAGAAGATCCTCACCGCGCGCGTCTACGATGTCGCGATCGAGACCGCGCTCGAACCGGCCCGCAGCCTGTCGAAACGGCTGGGCAACCAGGTGCTGCTGAAGCGCGAAGACACGCAACCGGTCTTCAGCTTCAAGCTGCGCGGCGCCTACAACAAGATGGCGCAGCTCAGCCCGGCACATTTGCAGCGCGGCGTGATCTGCGCGTCGGCCGGCAACCATGCACAGGGCGTCGCGCTGGCCGCCAAGCGGCTCGGCTGCAGCGCGATGATCGTGATGCCGGTGACCACGCCCCAAGTGAAGATCGACGCGGTGCGCTCGCACGGCGGCGCCGTCGTGCTGTTCGGCGAGAGCTATTCCGACGCCTACCTGCACGCGCTCGAACTCGAAGCCGAGCACGGCCTGACCTTCGTGCACCCGTTCGACGACCCGGACGTGATCGCCGGCCAGGGCACGGTCGCGATGGAAATCCTGCGCCAGCACCAGGCGCCGATCGACGCGGTCTTCGTCGCCATCGGCGGCGGCGGGCTGATCTCGGGCGTCGCCGCGTACATCAAGTCGGTGCGGCCCGAGATCAAGGTGATCGGCGTGCAGACGCGCGACTCCGACGCGATGCTGCGCTCAGTGAAGGCCGGCAAGCGCGTGCAGCTGCACGATGTCGGCCTGTTCGCCGACGGCACGGCCGTCAAGCTCGTCGGCGAGGAAACGTTCCGCCTCGCGCGCGAGCTGGTCGACGAGTACGTCGTCGTCGACACCGACGCCGCCTGCGCCGCGATCAAGGACGTGTTCCAGGACACGCGCAGCATCCTCGAGCCTTCGGGCGCGCTCGGTGTCGCGGCGATCAAGCAATACGTCGAGACACATCGCTGCAAAGCCAAGACCTTCGTGGCGATCACGAGCGGCGCGAACATGAACTTCGACCGGCTGCGCTTCGTCGCCGAGCGCGCCGAGGTCGGCGAGGAGCGCGAGGCGCTGTTCGCGGTGACGATCCCCGAGGAGCGCGGCAGCTTCCGGCGCTTCTGCGAGCTGATCGGCCCGCGCGCGGTGACCGAGTTCAACTACCGCATTTCAGACGCGAAGCAAGCCCACGTGTTCGTCGGCCTGACGACGACGAACCGCGCCGAATCCGCGAAGCTGACGAAGCACTTCGAACGCCACGGCTTCGGCACGCTCGATCTGACCGACGACGAGCTCGCGAAGGAACACCTGCGCCACATGGTCGGCGGCCGCAGCACCCTGGCGCATGACGAACGTCTGTACCGCTTCGTCTTTCCCGAGCGCCCCGGTGCGCTGATGCGCTTTCTGTCGAGCATGCATCCGGGCTGGAACATCAGCCTGTTCCACTACCGCAACCAGGGCGCCGACCACGGCCGGATTCTGGTCGGCATCCAGGTGCCGCGCGCCGACAAGAAGGGCTTCAAGGCGTTTCTCGCCGGCCTGGCCTACCCTTGCGAGGACGAAACCGACAACCCGGTCTACCGCCTTTTCTTGCGCTGAACTGTCGCGGCGAGCCTCCGCTGATTGCGCGGCGGCGGCCCGGGGCCCCACAATCCCGCCCAGTCCGAGCACTGCCTCGAATCCACGGATGCCCATGTCGGTCAATCGCTCGCTCATTTCCGCCACCTCGAACCCGCTGCTCGAGCAGGCCTTGCGCAAGAAGCTCGCGCACCGTGCCGAAACGACCGGTGGATTGGGCGAACTCGAAGCGCTTGCGGTGCGGCTCGGCCTGATCCAGAACACGCTGAAACCGCGCTTTCGGACGCCCCAGATCGCGATCTTCGCGGCCGACCACGGTCTCGCGGTCGAGGGCCTGAGCGTCGCGGGCAGCCAGTCGACCGCGCTGCTGGCGCATCAGCTGCTGACCTCGCAGCTGCCGGTCGCGGTGTTCGCGCGCATCCAGGGGCTGGAGCTGTCGGTGGTCGATTGCGGCGTCTCCGAATCGGTCGCGCCGCACGCGCGTCTGCTGGCCCGCAAGATCGCGCACGGCACGCGCAACGCACGCGTCGCATCGGCCATGTCGCTCGACCAGGCGCACGCGGCGATCCGCGCCGGCATGGAGATCGCCGATTCGCTGGTCGGCAACGCGGTCGTTTGCGCCGGCATCGGCGTCGGCTCGCACGAGAGTGCGGCACTGGTGTTGTCGCGTCTGTCGGGCGCGAACCTCTCCGACCTGCTGATCGCCGGGCCCGACATGGAAGAGGCGAACCTGGCGCACCTGCTCGCGGTGCTGCAAGGCGCGCAGGCGCGCCACCGCGACGTCACCGATCCGGTCGAGGTGCTGGCCGCGTTCGGCGGCTTCGAGATGGCGATGATGGTCGGCGTGATGCTGGTGGCCGGCAGCAAGCGCCATCTGATCGTCGTCGACGGCATGCCGGCATGCGCGGCGCTGATGGTCGCGGCGCGCATCGCGCCGGCCGTGACCGATTACTGCGTCTACTGCCGCAGTCACAGTCATCAGGGGCTGGACCAGGCCTTGGCCTTGTTTCACGCCTCGGCCCTGCTCGAGCTCGGCATGGAAAGCACCGACGGCACCGGCGCGACGCTCGCGTGGCCGTTGGTGCGCAGCGCCGCCGCGTTGCTCACCGAGGTCGCCGAGGGCGAAGAGCCGGGCCCGACCCATCCAGGCGCAATGAACACCGGCACCGAGCCGGCGACGCCGCTCTGAGCGAGCCGCGCTCGCGAACCGCTTACTGAGTCGGTGCGCCCGAGTCGGGGCGCGGCGGACTTGTCGCCTGACCTGGCGCTGGCGTGACGACCGGCGGCATCGCCTGCGGGGCGATTTGCTGCTGCGGCACGTATTGCGGCACCAGGCCCGGCGGCATCGGGCTCGTCGGCGCGCCGCCGATCGGCGCTGCCGGCAAGCTGCCAGTGGCCGCAGCGAGCTGCCGCGGCAGCTCGAGCGTGATCGTCGGCGCGCCCTGCCCGGCGCCGATCGACGCGGTCCGCAGGCTCACCGATTGCAGTACCAGATTGCCGTCGAGCGGCGCACCGACCGTGTAGGCCTTCGGCATCTTGCCGTCGACCGCGATCAGCGCGACGCCGTGCGCCGAGACGGCACCACCGGCCGCCGCCTGCTTTGGCGCGACGATCCCCAGCAAACGAAAGCGCGACGCGGCCTCGGGTGCCGCCTGCAGCGTCGGCGGCGCGACCGGCGCGGTGCCGAGCAGGCGCGTCAGGTCGCCGCGCACGGCCGCGGCATCGCCGACCGCAACAGCGTACACGGGCGCGGCCGGCGCACGCACCAGCAGGCGCAAGCCCCAGAACACCGCAGTGGCGGCGACCACCGCCCAGATGACGAACGCCGAAAGTCGTGCGAGCATGCGCGATTATGATTCAAGCGACTTCAAATCCCGGCCCCGACCGGCAGGAACATATCCCATGACCTTGGCCCAGAACACCGGCGCACGCTGCGCCTCCGCGGCAGTGGCCCGCAAGGCGCGCGGCTTCACGCTGATCGAACTGATGGTGGTGCTGGTGATCATCGGCGTGCTGGCGGCGCTGATCGTCCCGAACGTGCTCGGCCGCCTCGACCAGGCGCGTGTGACCGCGGCCCGCAGCGACATCAACACGCTGATGGGCGCGCTCAATACCTACAAGCTCGACAACCAGCGTTACCCGACCGCCGAGCAAGGCCTGCAGGCGCTGATCGCCAAGCCGGGCAGCGGCCCGGTCCCGCCGAACTGGCGCGGGCCTTACATCCCGAAGCTGCCGAACGACCCCTGGGACCGTCCTTACCTTTACGCGAATCCGGGCCTGAAGGGCGAGATCGACGTCTACAGCTTCGGCGCCGACGGCGTCACCGGCGGCGAGGACACGAATGCCGACATCGGCTCCTGGCAGTGATGGGGACCTAGCGTGAAGTTGCGCTCGAACGGCTTCACGCTGATCGAACTGGTGGTCGTGATCGCGCTGATCGCGATCGCCAGCGCGATGGCGAGCCTGGCGCTGCGCGACCCGGCCGCGACGCGGCTGGAACACGAAGGCGCGCGGCTCGTCGCGCTGCTCGAGGCGGCGCGCAACGAGGCCCGCGCTGCCGGCTTGAGCGCCCGTTGGGAGCCGCGTGCCGAACAGGAGGGCGCCGAAGGCTTCCGCTTCATCGGCCTGCCGCCGTCATCGCAGCTGCCCAACCGCTGGCTCGTCAGCGGCGTGACGGCCGAGGTGGCCGGCGCGCGCGCGGTGCAGCTCGGCCCGGAGCCGCTGATCGGCGCGCAGCGCATCGTGCTGCACCTCGATACGCAAAGCCTGACGCTGGCGACCGACGGCCTCGGCCCGTTCGTCGTCGTCGACACCGAAGCCGCGACGCCGGCGCGTTCATGAGCCGGCGTCGGTCTTCCGGCTTCACGCTGATCGAGGTGCTGGTCGCGCTGACGATCGTCGCGATCACGCTCGGCGCCGGCATCAAGGCGGCCGGCGCGCTGACCGGCAACACGCAGCGCCTGGGCGACGTCAGCACGGCCCAGTGGTGCGCCGACAACCAGCTCACCGGCCTGCGCCTGAGCAAGCAGACGCCGCCGATCGGCAGCTCCGACTTCACCTGCGTCGAGCTCGGTCAAACCTTCCGCGGCCAGCTCGTCGTGAAGCTGCCGGCGAACCCGAACTTCCGCGTCGTCGAGGCGCAGATCGCCGACGAATCCGGCCAGCCGGTGCTGACCCTGTCGACGGTGATGCAGAAGTGACGACCGGGCCGCGTTCGCGTTCGGTCAGACCCGCGCGTGGCGGCGACTCGCGCGGCTTCACGCTCGTCGAGGTGCTCGTCGCGATGATGGTGATGGCGATCATGGCGGTGATGGCCTGGCAGGGCGTCGACGGCATCGTGCGCGCGCGCGATGCGGCCCAGGCGCGGCTCGAGCAGACGCTGCGCCTGAACACCGTGATCGCGCAATGGGACCAGGACCTCGCGTCGATCCAGGACGGCGGCGTGATGCGCCCGTCGGCGCTGGTCTGCGACGGCGCCACGGTGCGCATGACGCGGCGCACGCCCGATGGCCTGCAGATCGTCGCATGGTCGTTCCGCCCCGAAGCCGACGGCGCCAACACCGGCAGCTGGGTGCGCTGGGCCGGCCCCGCGGTCACCACCTTCGGCGAACTGCAGGACAGCTGGCTGCGCAGCCAACAGCTGCAAGGCACCGAGCCCGGTTCGTTGAAGACGCTGACCGGCCTGAGCGGCTGGCAGGTCTACTTCTATCAGACCAACGGCTGGGCGAACTGCCAAACGACCGGCAACCAGATCGCCGGCACGACCCAACAGGCTCTGCCGTCCGGCGTACGCGTGGTGCTGAGCTTCGCGCCCGGCAGCGGCTTGAACGGCGACCTGACCCGCGACACGCTGGTCACACCCTGAGCGATGCGCACGGTTCTCCTCCAACGCCAACACCGTCCGCGCCGCCAGCGCGGTGCGGCGCTGCTGACCGCGATGATCATCGTGACGCTGGTCGCAACGCTGGCCGCCGGGATGGTCTGGCAACAGTGGCGCGCGGTGCAGGTCGAGGGGGCCGAGCGGGCGCGGGCGCAGTCGGCCTGGATCTTGTACGGCGCACTCGATTTCGCACGCCTGATCCTGCGCGAAGACCTGAAGAGCGGCCGCCCCACCGCGCTGACCGAACCTTGGGCGACGCCGCTCGCCGAGTCGCGGCTGTCGACCTTTCTCGCGGTCGACAAGGCGAACGCCGACGAGGGCCCCGAAGCCTTTCTATCCGGCAACATCAGCGACGCGCAGGCGCGCTACAACCTGACGAACCTGGTGAGCGGCGGCAAGATCGCGCCGCTCGAACTCGAGGCCCTCGAACGGTTGTGCCTGACGCTCGGCCTCGACGCCGGCATGGCCGCGCGCATCGCCCGCGGGATGCTCGACGCGACGCCACTGCCCACGGCCACCACCACCAGCGGCACCGCGACGACCGCCGCAGCCGCGCCGCTGCAGCCGAAGACGATCGCGCAGCTCGCCTGGTTCGGCATTGACCAGAGCTCGCTGCAGACGCTGCAACCCTATGTCGTGCTGCTGCCGGTGGTCACGAAGGTCAACGTCAACACCGCGCCGAAGGAAGTGCTGATTGCGGCGATCAAGGGGCTGGACGCCAGCACCGCCGAGCGCCTGATCCAGGTCCGCCAGCGCACGCCGTTCAAGAACATGACCACGTTCGCCGCCGAGGTGCCGACGCTCGCGCCGCTGCCCGCCAATCTCGACACGGTTTCCAGCTTCTTCGAGGTGCGCGGCCGGCTGCGCCTCGCCGATCACGTGCTGACCGAGCGCTCGATCGTGCAGCGGGCGCCGAACGGCACCTCGACCGTGCAGCTGCGTGAGCGCATCGCGAGCCTCGAGCAGGTCGGTTCGTGAGGCGGCTGCCCGACGCGGCGAGAGCGCCACAACAGGGCGTGGTAAGTCCTTGATTCGCTTCAATTTGTAACCCTTGCGTGCCTACAATGCGCGCGTAACTCACCCGCCCCGCCCATGTCGACCCTCGTTGTCCAGATCCCGCCGCGTTCGCGCCTGCGCAGCAATGCTGCCGGCGACGCAGCACCTGAGGCGAGCGGGCTGGCCACCGAATACGTCTACGTCAGCAGCCCCGACGGGCTCGCGCTCGAGGCGCAGGGCCGCTGCCCCGCCGCATTGCTCCCGAAGGCCACGACGGTGATCGCGGTGCTGTCCGACGCCGACGTCAGCTGGCACCGCATCACGCTGCCGCGAGCACCGGCAGCGCGGATGCGCGCCGCACTCATCGGCGTGCTCGAAGACGCACTGCTCGAGGACGCGGACGACGTCCACCTCGCCCTCGCGCCGAACGCCAGTGCCGGCCAGCCGACCTGGGTCGCGGCGGTCTCGCGGCGCTGGCTGCGCGCTGAACTGGCGGCGCTCGAGAAGGCCGAGGTGTTCGTCGACCGCGTCGTCCCGATGGCCTGGCCCGACGACCCGCCGATCGGCCACTTCGCCGAGACCGAGGTCGACCCGGGCAGCGCCGCGCACGGCATCGCACTGCATTGGTCGCACCCCGACGGTGTCGCGACCGTGCGGCTGCAGGGCGGCCTCGCGCGCGCGCTGGTGCCTTCGCCGGCGCCGGCCGAGACACGCTGGAGCGCGACGCCCGGCGCGGTCGCCGCAGCCGAGCAGTGGCTCGGCGGCCCGGTGCGCGTGATGGCGCCAGGTCAGCGCTTGCTGCAGGCCGCGCGCACGTTGTGGAACCTGCGCCAGTTCGATCTCGCGCGGCGCACCCGCAGCGGCCGGGCGCTGCGCGATTCGGCGCGCAGGTTCTTCAGCCCCGAGTGGCGCGCGGTGCGCTGGGGCCTCGTTGCGCTGCTGGTCGCGCAGATCGTCGGCCTGAACCTGTGGGCCTGGCACCAGCGCGACACGATCGAGGCGAAGCAGCTGGCGATGCAGACCCTCGTCAAGACGACCTACCCGAACGTCAGCGCGCAGGATGTGCAGCGTGACGCCGATGCGGTGATGCAGCGCGAGACGCAGGCCCTGCGCACACTCGCCGGCAAGCCCGGCGACACCGACCTCGAGCCGATGCTGCAGGCCGCCGCATCGGCCTGGCCGGCGGATCGCCCGCCGGTCGAGACGCTGCGCTTCGAGCCCGGCCGACTGACCCTGTCGGCGGCCGGCTGGAGCAACGAGCAGATCGCACAGTTTCGCGGCCTGCTGCGCAGCGGCGGCTGGGCGGTCGAGGCGAGCGAAGGCCGCCTGACATTGAGCCGGGCACGGCCGGGAGCGCTTTCATGAGCCTCGCCCGGCCGCCCGAAGAGGCTCATTCCCGCTCGGCGGGACCGGCCGAAGGCCGAAGGGTGCACCAATGAACGCGACCAGCACGTCGAGCTCGCCCGCGCTGACGAGCCTGCGTCAACAAGCCGGCACCTGGTGGCAGGCACGCGCGTCACGCGAGCGCCAGGCCCTCGCGCTGGTCGCGTTCGTGGTCGTGGCGTTCGTCGTCTGGAGCCTGCTGATCCAGCCGGCGTTGAACACCTTGGCCAAGGCGCCGGCGCAACTCGACCAGCTCGACGCGCAGCTGCAGCAGATGCAGCGCATCTCGAACGAGAGCGGCGCGCTGCGCGCCGCCCCGCGCGTCGCGCCGGGTCAGGCGGCACAGGCGCTGAAGGCCGCGACCGACCGACTCGGCGAGCGCGGCAAGATCGTGCTGCTCGGCGATCGCGCGACGTTGACGTTGACCGGCGCGAGCCCCGAGGCGCTGCGCGGGTGGCTCAACGAGGCGCGCAGCGGCGCGCGCGCGCGGCCGGTCGAGGCACAGTTGCAGCGCGGCCCCCTCGGGTACAGCGGCACGATCGGCGTCGCGCTCGGGGGCAACCCGTGATCCGGCTCAAGCGCAAGCGCACGCGCGGGCTGTTCGCGCCAACCGTCGCGGCCACCGGCTGGGGCGAATCGACCTTCGCCGAGATTTCCTGGGACAAGTCGCGCAGCGCGGCGCTGCGCTGGGCCGCGGCCGGCGTCGTGATCGGCGTGCTCGCGGCGCTCGTCGCATTCGCGCCGGCCGCCTGGCTCGCCGGTGCGGTCGCTTCGGCAACGCAGCAGCGGCTGCTGCTTTCCGACGCGCGCGGCACGGTCTGGAATGGCAGCGCGGTCGCCGTACTGGCCGGCGGCGCCGGCAGCCGCGACGCCAGCTCGCTGCCGGGCCGCCTCGCCTGGACGCTGCGCCCGCAAGGCCTCGGCCTCGAGCTGCAGTTGCAGCACGCGTGCTGCCTGAACGGGGTCGTCGCGCTGCGCGTCAAGCCCGGCTTCGGGCGCACTGAATACACGCTGGTGCCGCCGGCCGGCTGGATCGGCCAGTGGCCCGCCGCACTGCTCGGCGGGCTCGGCACGCCGTTCAACACGATGCAGCTCGGCGGCACGGTGCGGCTCGAGTCGAAGGGCTTGCGCGTCGAGTCGGTGCAGGGCCGCTGGATCGTCGACGGCAAGGCAGATTTCGATGTCGTCGAGGCGGCGTCGCGGCTGAGCACGCTCGAGTCGCTCGGCAGCTACCGGATGAGCATCTCCGGCGACGCCGCGAACCCGGGCATCTCGCTGCTCACCCTGAGCACCGGCGGCGGCGCACTCAATCTCAGCGGCAGCGGCACCTGGGGCCCTGCCGGCGTGCGGTTTCGCGGCGAGGCACGCGCCAGCGCGGTCGAGGAAGCGGCGCTGTCGAACCTGCTGAACATCATCGGACGGCGCGATGGCGCCCGCTCCGTCATTTCGATCGGATGAGCATGAAGCCAAGCGCCAACCCAGAATTTCACGGGCCCGTCGGCGGCCGCCTGCTGCCGACGGTCGTTGCCGCGGCGGTGCTGCTCGCCTCGCTGCTGCCGGCGCCGCTCGTGTTCGCGCAGAGCGCGCGGGCACGGCCCGTGCCGCGCAACGCCGAGACCGTGACGCTGAACTTCGTCAACGCCGACATCGACGGCGTCGCACGCGCCATGTCGGCGATCCTGAAGCAGCAGTTCGTCGTCGATCCGCGCGTCAAGGGCACGATGACGCTGTACAGCGAGACCCCGCTGACCCCGGGCGACGCCTACAAGAACTTCCTGGCCGGGCTGCGCGGCCTGGGCTTCACGGTCGTCGAGGTCGGCGGCCTGTACAAGATCGTCCCCGAGGCCGACGCGAAACTGCAGACCGGCACCGTGACCGTCGGCGAGCGCACCCTGCGCGGCGGCGATCAGGTGCTGACGCAGGTGTTCCGGCTGACGCACGAGAACGCGAACAACCTCGTCGGCGTGTTGCGCCCGCTGATCAGCCCGAACAACACGATCAACGCGAACCCCGGCAACAACACGCTGGTGATCACCGACTACGCCGACAACCTGCAGCGCATCGGCAAGATCATCGCGGCGATGGACACGCCCGCCGCCGGCGACGTCGAGGTCATCGCGCTGAAGTACGCCGTCGCCGCCGACATCGCGCCGCTGGTCCAGCGCATGACCGACAGCACCGGCGCGACGGCCGCCGGCGCGCCGGTACCGGGCGGCGTGGCCGGCAGCACGAACATCTCGTCGGTACAGATCGACACGCGCAGCAACTCGCTGCTGGTGCGCGCGGCGAACCCGGCGCGCATGGCATCGATCCGCGCGCTGATCGACAAGCTCGACAAGCCGGTGCCGTCGGCCGGTGCGGCCGGCAACGTCTGGGTCGTCTACCTGCGCAACGCCGACGCGGTGAAGCTCGCGACCGTGCTGCGCGCGGCCTACGCCAGCGGCACCGGCGGGGCGACCTCGGGCGGCGGCGGCGCCAGCACCGGCTCGCTCGGCACGCCGACGTCGACGACGACCCCCACCGGCGGCGGCACCAGCGGCGCGTCGACTCAGTCGACCTCGCCGCTGACGGCCTCGGGCGGACCGTCGACCGGCGGCTTCGTGCAGGCCGATCCGTCGAGCAACTCGCTGATCATCACCGCGCCCGAGCCGCTGTACCGGCAGCTGCGTGCGGTGATCGACCAGCTCGATTCGCGCCGTGCGCAGGTGTATGTCGAGTCGCTGATCGTCGAGGTCGACCCGAGCCAGAGCGTGGACTTCGGCATCCAGTGGCAGGGCCTCCTCGGCAGCAAGGGCGACAGCAACGTGATCGGCGCCGGAACGAACTTCGGCAGCGGCCTCGACAACATCCTCACGGCCGGCGCCCTCGTCTCGCAGGGCACCAGCGCGATCGCGACGGCAGCGGTCGCGGGCACGCTGCCGAGCTCGGGCTTCAACATCGGTCTCGCGCACAAGTTCGGCAACACCTACACGCTCGGTGCGCTGGCGCGCGCGCTCGACAGCCAGACCGGCACCAACATCCTGTCGACGCCGAACCTGGTCACGCTCGACAACGAAGAGGCCCGCATCGTCGTCGGCCAGAACGTGCCGTTCGTGACGGGCTCGTTCACCAGCACCGGCACCGGCACGACCAGCCCGTTCCAGACCATCGAGCGCAAGGATGTCGGCATCACGCTGAAGCTCAAGCCACAGATCGGCGAGAACGGCACCGTGCGCATGACGATCTACCAGGAGTCGTCGTCGGTCGCGTCCACCACCGCGGTCGGCACCGACAACGCCGGCCCGACGACCAACAAGCGCTCGATCGAATCGACGATCACGGTCGACGACGGTCAGATCATCGTGCTCGGCGGCCTGATCGAAGACAGCTACAACACGACCCGCTCGAAGGTGCCGCTGCTCGGCGACATCCCCTACCTGGGCGCGTTGTTCCGCAGCGAGAGCCGCACGCGCAAGCGCACCAACCTGATGGTGTTCCTGCGACCGGTGGTGATGCGCGACCAAGGCGCCAGCAACAAGATCTCGCTCGACCGCTACGACTACATCCGCGCCCAGCAGATCGAGAACCAGCCGCCGCAGAGCACGATCCTGCGCGTCAACGAATCGCCGGTGCTGCCGCAGGTGCGGCCGGGCGATGTGGGCCCGACCGGCGTGCCGCGCCCGCTCGGCGACACCGCACCGCCACCCCCGCCGATCGCGCCTTCGGTGCCGGCCTCGGGCGTGGCGCCCGAACCGGTGCCGGCGTCGGCGCCGAAGACGAACTGAGGAGCAGGAAGCATGGCCGCCCGCCATCCCCTGCCCTATGCCTACGCGAAGGCGCACACCGTGCTGCTCGAGGACGACGGCGCGCGGCTCGTGCTGTGGGCGCCCGAGTCGGTCGGCCTGCCGGCCCTCAGCGAAGTGCTGCGCCTGTACGACGTCGACGCGCTCGAGCGCGAGGCCGCGGCGTCGCTCGCGAACCGCATCGCGATCGCGTACGCCGGCAGCGAGTCGAGCGCCGCGACCGTGATCGGCGAGGTCGAGAGCGCGGTGGACCTGAGCCGGATGATGCAGGAGCTGCCGGCGATCGAAGACCTGCTCGAGGCCTCGAACGACGCGCCGATCATCCGCATGCTCAACGCGCTGCTGACGCAAGCCGCGAAGGATGGCGCCTCCGACATCCACATCGAACCGTACGAGCGCAGCAGCTCGGTGCGCTTTCGCGTCGACGGCACCTTGCGCGAGGTCGTGCAGCCGAACAAGGCGCTGCACGCCGCGCTGATCTCGCGCCTGAAGATCATGGCCGAGCTCGACATCGCCGAGCGCCGGCTGCCGCAGGACGGCCGCATCTCGCTGCGCATCGGCGGGCGCGCGGTCGATGTGCGCGTGTCCACGCTGCCATCGGCGCACGGCGAACGCGCGGTGCTGCGCCTGCTCGACAAGGCCGAATCGAAGTTCACGCTCGAGGGCCTGGGCATGAGCGGCGAGGTGCTGAAGAAGTTCGACCGGCTGGTGCAACAGCCGCACGGCATCGTGCTCGTGACCGGGCCGACCGGCTCGGGCAAGACGACGACGCTGTATGCGTCGCTGGGCCGCGTCGACACGGCGGGCACGAACGTGCTGACGGTCGAAGACCCGGTCGAATACGAGTTGCCCGGCATCGGCCAGACGCAGGTCAATCCGAAGATCGACCTGACGTTCGCGAAGGCGCTGCGCGCGATCCTGCGCCAGGATCCGGACGTCATCATGATCGGCGAGATCCGCGACTACGAAACCGCGCAGATCGCGATCCAGGCTTCGCTGACCGGCCACCTCGTGCTCGCCACGGTCCACACCAACGACGCGCCGAGCACCGTGACGCGGATGATCGACATGGGCGTCGAGCCGTTCCTGCTGTCGTCCAGCCTGATCGGCGTGCTCGCGCAGCGCCTGGTGCGCAAGCTGTGCCCGCACTGCAAGAAGATCGACGCGCGCGGCCGCTACCACCCGGTCGGCTGCAGCGAGTGCGGCAACACCGGCTACAAGGGCCGCACCGGCGTCTACGAGCTGATGGCGGTCGACGACCAGATCCGGGCGCTGATCCACGGCCGCGCCGCCGAGTCGCAGATCTTCGTCGCGGCCGAAGCCGCCGGTCTGCACTCGATGCGCGAAGACGGCGAGCGCCTCGTCGCCGAAGGCATCACGTCCGCCGAAGAGGTCATGCGCGTCACTCGCGAGTAGCCAGGTGCCCGCCTACAAATTCGAAGCCCTCGACGCTGCCGGCAAATCGACCACCGGCCTGCTCGATGCCGAAAACGCGAAGGCTGCGCGCGGCCAGTTGCGTGCGCAGGCGCTGGTGCCGCTCGCGGTCACGCCGGTCGCGTCGGCCGGCACGCAGGCGACCGGGCTGCGCTTCACGCGGCGCGTCTTCAACACGACCGGCCTGACGGTCTGGACGCGCCAGCTCGCCGGCCTCGTCGGCGCCGGGCTGCCGCTCGAGCGCGCGCTGACCGCGCTCGGCGAAGAGGCCGAGGACCCGCGTCAGCGCGAGCTGATTGCGCACCTGAAGAGCGAGGTCAACAGCGGCTCGCCGTTCGCGCGCGCGCTCGCGAGCGCGCCGCGCGAGTTCGACGAGGTCTATCGCGGCGTCGTCGCGGCCGGTGAGCAGAGCGGTGCGCTCGGCCGCGTGCTCGAGCGCCTCGCCGACGACCTCGAAGAGCGCCAGGAACTGCGCGGCAAGCTGATCGGCGCGACGCTGTACCCGGCGATCGTCTCGCTGATCGCGGTCGTGATCGTGATCTTCCTCGTCACCTACGTGGTGCCGCAGGTCGCATCGGTGTTCACGAGCTCGAAGCGCGCGCTGCCGTTCCTGACGATTGCAATGCTTTCGGTCAGCGGCTTTCTGCGCAGCTGGGGCTGGGCCGTGGCACTGATGCTCGCGGCCGCTGTCGGCCTGCTGATGCTGATGCTGCGCAACGAGACCTTTCGCCAGAGCTTCGATGCCGGCTGGCTCGAATTGCCGCTGATCGGCAAGCTCGCGCGCGGCTACAACGCGGCGCGCTTCGCCGGCACGCTGGCGATGCTCGCCGGCGCCGGCGTGCCGATCCTGAAGGCGCTGCAGGCGGCGAGCGAGACGCTGTCGAACCGCGCGATGCGCGCCGACGCGATGGACGCGCTGGTGCAGGTGCGCGAAGGCGCGCCGCTCGCTTCGGCGCTGGCCGGCAAGAAGCGCTTTCCCGGCCTGCTCGCGATGTTCTCGCGCCTCGGCGAGCAGACCGGCCAGCTGCCGCTGATGCTCGAACGCGCCGCGCGCCAGCTCGGCGCCGAGGTACAGCGCCGCGCGCTGCAGATGGCGACGATCCTCGAGCCGCTGCTGATCGTCGCGATGGGCGGCGTCGTGATGCTGATCGTGCTTGCGGTCTTGCTGCCGATCATCCAGCTGAACACTTGGGTGAAGTGAGCCCCCGGCCGCGGGTACGCGGCCACCCCCCGAGGGGGTGCGGGCCGGCTTGGGGCGGCCCGGCGCTCGGCCCGCCCGCGACGGCGGGAACCATCGGCTACGGGAACCCTTGGCACGCTAACTGCATCACAAACGTAGCGTGTCTGAGGCCCGTTCCAGGGCTTGTTCGCGTGATCTCGGCCCGGGGGCTGTGATTGAATGATCCCGGTGCAGCGTCTTGATGTGGAGGTTCGTTCATGACCGCTTCCAACGATCTGGTTCCGGCCCCGATGCGCCGCAGCGGCATCCCGATCGCCCGCATGCGCAGCCTCTACCGTGTCGACGAGGTCGGCGCCAAGCTCGACAAGCTGCCGCACAAGGAACACGAGAGCCTGCGCTCGACCTACGAGCGCATGCTCGAGAAGGGCCCCGAGCGCTTCCAGGTCAAGCCCTCCGGCCTGCCGGTGATGGATCACCTCTACGACGAGCTGCCCAACTTCGCCGAGGTGCTCGACGATGTCCGGCGCCAGCTCGCGCTCTGCGAAGACAGCCGCGACGCGCTCGAGATCACACCGCTGCTGCTGCTCGGCCCGCCGGGTGTCGGCAAGACGCACTTCGCGCGCGAGCTCTCGGTGCTGCTCGGCACCGGCATGGGCTTCCTGTCGATGAGCTCGATGACCGCCGGCTGGCTGCTCTCGGGCGCATCGAGCCAATGGAAGGGCGCGCGCCCCGGCAAGGTCTTCGAGACCCTGGTCGATGGCCAGTACGCGAACCCGGTGATGGTCGTCGACGAGATCGACAAGGCCGGCGGCGAGCACGCCTACGACCCGCTCGGCGCGCTGTACAGCCTGCTCGAGCACGACACCGCCGGTTGCTTCACCGACGAGTTCGCCGAGGTGCCGATCGACGCGAGCCAGGTGATCTGGGTCGCGACCGCGAACGACGGCCGCGCGATCCCCGACCCGATCCTGAACCGCATGAACGTCTATGAGGTCCAGGCACCGACGCGCGACGCCGCACGTCGCATCGCCGCGAAGCTGTACCGCAGCATCCGCGCCACGCACGGCTGGGGCGAACGCTTCGACACCGAGCCCGGCAGCGACGTGCTCGACGCGCTGAGCGAGATGGCCCCGCGCGAGATGCGCCGCGCCTGGATGACCGCGTTCGGCAACGCCAAGCTCGACCGGCGCGAGCGCATCGAGACGCGCGACCTGCCCGATGCGCGCAGCAAGCGCGGCGCGATCGGGTTCGTGCAGTAGCGCGGGGCCCGGGCGCGCGACGCCGCCGCAACCAACGAAACAAATCCGCCCCCGATCCGAAACGGCGCCGCAACGCGCGCCCGCGATGCTGACGGCTTCTAGCAAGGAGCCCCGATGAACCGCCAGCAGATCGACCTCGTCCGCGCCAGCTTCGCGCTCGTGCAACCCATCGCAACGCAGGCCGCGGCGATCTTCTACGACAAGCTGTTCGCGGCCGACCCGTCGCTGCGCACGCTGTTTCGCGGCGACATGGCGCATCAGGGCGAGCGCCTGATGACGATGATCGGCAGCGCGGTCGGCCTGCTCGACCGACCCGACACGCTGTTGCCGGTGCTGCGCCAGCTCGGCGCGCGCCACGGCGGCTACGGCGTCGTCGACGCGCACTATGCGAGCGTCGGTAGCGCGCTGCTGCAGACGCTCGAGCAGGGCCTGGGTGCGGCATTCACAGCCGAGGTGCGCGACGCGTGGGTCGAGACCTACGGGCTGATCAGCCGCACGATGATCGAGGCCGCGCGCGAGCCGGCCACGGCCGATTGAGGCCGCTCAGCGCAGCAGGGCCGCGACCTTGGCGAGCAGATCCGCCTTCGAGAACGGCTTGTCGAGCGACGCGCAGCGCGCGCTGCGCAGGAACTCGTGCGCGTCGGGCGACAGCGTATCGCCGGTGACGAACAACATGCTGCGCGCAATCCGCGGATGGCGCGCCGAGACCTCGCGCCACAGGCCCGCGCCGTCCATGTCGGGCATGCGCAGGTCGGAGACGATCGCGTCGAAGCGCGCGGTCGCGAGCAGTTCGAGCGCGACCGCGCCCGATTCGGCGGTCGCGACCTCGTAGCCCGCACTCTCCAGCATCTCGCGCATGACGTCGGCCAGCTCGGCCTCGTCGTCGACGACCAGCACCCGCGCCTGCAACGAGGCGCCGGCCTCGGGCGGCGCCGCCGGCGCGGTGTCGGCCTCGGCCAGGCCGCTGATCGGCAGGCTCAGCCGGAAGCTCGCACCGCCCCCCGCCGACGCGGGCTCCAGCACGAGTTCGCCACCATGGTCGCGGGCGAGCGAGCGCGAGACCGCGAGGCCCAGGCCGGTGCCGGTGCCTTCGGGCTTGGTCGTGAAGAAGGGCTCGAACACGCGCTCGCGTGCCGCCCCCGCCACGCCCGGGCCGTTGTCGGAGACGCGCAGCCAGACGCGCGGTTCGCGGTTCGCACGTCGCGGCTCCAGCCCGGTCTGCACGCACACGCGGCGCGCACCCTGCGCACCGGCCAGCGCCTGCTGCGCATTGACGAGCAGGTTCATCACGACCTGGCCGATCTGGTCGCCATCGGCGATCACGTCGGGCAGCGCCTCGGCCAGCGCCGTCTCGAGCTCGATGCCGTGCGTGCGGTAGCCGTACTGCAGCATGTCGAGCGCGGCGCGCACCATCTCGTTCAACGCGACCGGGCCGCGGGCCGATGGCCGGCTGCGCGCCATGTCCAGGAACGTGCGCACGATGCGGCCGCAGCGCTCGGCAGCCTCGCGGATGCGCTGCGCATCGGCCTGCAGTTCGGGCAGCGCCGCGCACTTTTCTTCGAGCAGGCTTGCGCGGCCCATCACGATCGCCAGCGGGTTGTTCAGCTCGTGGGCGACACCCGCCAGCAGGCTGCCCATCGCGGTCAGCTTCTCGCTCTGGCGCAAGGCCTCGCGCTGGCGCTCGATCTCGCGCGTCGCGGCATGCACCTCGGTCACGTCGACCATCGACGCGGTGTAGAAGGTGGCGCCCCGCACATCGGTGCGCCACAGCACCATCTCGATCGGGAACTCGGCGCCGTCGGCGCGCAGCGCGTGCAGCTGCATGCGCGTGCCAAGCACGCGCGGCGCGCCGCCCGCCTGCATGCGCTGCAGCCCGGCCTCGTGCAGCGCGCGAAAGCGCTGCGGCATCATGACCTCGCTGACGAGTCGGCCGAGCACGTCGGCACGCCGGCGCTGGAACATCGCCTCGGCCGAGGGGTTGAACTCGACGATCCGGCCGGCGTCGTCGCTGGTGATCAGTGCGGCCAGTGCGTGGTCGACGATCGCCGACTTCAACGCCTCGCTCTCCTGCAGTTCCTGCAGCCGCGCGGCGAGCTCGACCTCGCGCTGCTTCAGTTCCGTGAACTCGCGCCCGAAGGCCATCACCGCACGCACCGCGCCGCCGCCCGGCGCGTACGGCAGCAGGTGCTCCTGCATGTAGCGCCGGCCCTGGCGCGGGTAGTCGACCCAGCCTTCCCAGCGCACCGATTCGCCGCGAAACAGCCGTTCGGCGACCGGCTCGAAACTGCCGTAGATCGCGTCGCCGAGCAGCTCCGAGACATGCCGGCCGATCGCCTGCTCGGGGCGCTGCAGGCCCATGAAGTCGAGGAACTCGCGGTTGACGTAGATGTAGCGATGATCCGGCCCGATCACGATCACGCGGCCGGGGATGTGGTCGAGCAGCGCCTGCAGCACGTCCAGATCGGGCGGCGGCAGCGTCTGCGCGCCTTCGCGGGCGGGATCGGCCGCGTCGGTCATTGCGGGCCCGGATCGGACGTCGGCACGAACACGTAACCGACGTTGCGCACGGTCTTGATCAACTCCGGCTTGTCGGGGTTGCGCTCGATCTTGCGGCGCAGCCGCATGATGCGCAGGTCGATCGACCGGTCGAACACGTCCCAGCCGCGGTTGTGCGCCTGCTCCATGATCTGGTCGCGGTTCAGCGGCCGGTTCGGGTGACGCGCGAACAGCGCGAGCAGGTCGAACTCGGCGGCGCTGATCTCGATGTCGGCACCGTCGGCGCCGAGCAGGCGGCGCTCGTCGAGGTCGAGCTGGCAGCCACCGAACGCGACGCGGCGCAATGCAGGCACCGCTTCGCCCGACGCGGCAGTGGCCGGCGTGAGCGCGGCGATTGCCGCAGCGGTCACCTCGGCACGGCGCAGCACCGCGCGCACGCGCGCCAGCAGTTCGCGCATCTCGAACGGTTTCGGCAGGTAGTCGTCGGCGCCGAGCTCGAGGCCGACGATGCGATCGACCGATTCGCCGGCCGTCGTCAGCATCACGAGGCCGGTGCGCGGATGCGACTCGCGCATCCAGCGCGCCAGCGACAGGCCGTTCTCCCCAGGCATGTTGATGTCGAGGATCGCGAGCGCCGGCGCCTGCTCGGCGATCGCCAGCCGCGCGGCCGCCGCGTCGGCGGCGGTGCGCACCGCGAAGCCGTGGCGGCCAAAGTACTCGGCGAGCAGCGAGCGCAGCTCGGGCTCGTCGTCGACGACGAGCACGATCGGGCTCGGCTGGCCTGCGGCTGGATGCATCGACGCGGCTCCCGGAAAACGGCTGGTGGCGAAGTCTACCGAGCGCGCCGACGTCGCAGCGCTGTTCTCGCAATGCAGTGACATGGCGCTCAGGCGAACGCCGCCGCGGCCGGTTCACGCAGGCCGTTCGCTTCGAGGTGCCGCACGATCGCCGCCGCAACCCGCGGCGCATGCGTCATCGGCCCGAGGTGGCCGGCGTCCGCGATCTCGACACGCCGCGCCTGCGGCAACGCGTCGGCCAGCCATTCGGCGACCCGGCGTGCCGGTGCGCGCGTGTTCGCACCCTGGATCAGCAGCACCGGCATCGTCAGGCAGGCGAGCAGACGCCGGCTCCAGGTCGCTCGAAACAGCGCGGCGAAGTGACGCGGCACGGTGCCGATGCGCGCCAGCACGGCCGCGCGTTGCGTCGCGCCCATCGCCTCCCAGCTCGCGGCACCGCCCCAGAAGTTGACGAAGGTGCGTGCCGCGCCTTCCGGATCGCCGCCGCGCAGCAGCGCGGCCACCGAGCGCGCGATGTCTTCGATTTCGCCGAACGCCGGGTCACCCTTCGCGCACCCGCGCAGCACGCCGAACGGCACCGGCTCGTACAGTGTCAGCGAGCGCACCCGGCGCGGCTGGCACAGCGCGATCTGCAGCGCGACCGCACCGCCGTACGAGTGCCCGACGAGGTGCACGCCCCGCGGCGCGGAGCCGTCGTCGGCCGCCGGCCAGCACCCGCTCGCGCCGTGGGCATCGACGTGCAAGGTGCTCGGCACCTGCGCCGGCCACGCCGGGCTGCGGCCATGGCCGTGCAGGTCGGGCGCGATCGTTGCGCAGCGGCCGGCGAGCGCGTCGGCCAGCGTGCGCCACTGCGCATGGCTGCCGGTGCTCGAATGCAGGCACACGACGGCGTCGCCTGCGCCCTGGCCGCGCACGAACAGCGGCGGCCGGGATTGGTGCGACAGCTGCGGCGCATCGGACACGGCGTTCATCGTGGCGCCTCGGCGTGCGTTCGGGTCAGTGGTTCGCCGCAGGTGCGGCAGCGCCGGCGGCCAGCTGCTCGCTGCGACGCAGCCAGGCGATCGCGATCGGCGGCTGCTCGATGTAGCGCTGCAGATCGGAGGCGGAGGCCTGCTGGGCCATGCGCGCCACCGCGACGGCGGGGTGGTCGTAGGTCGGGGTCGGCGTCGCGATCACGAACAGGCCGGCCGGGTGCATCAGGATCAAGCGATTCGTGTCGATCTGCGGCGTCTGGCGCTGGATCAGGATCGCCGGGTGCTGCCCCAGCGGGTGGGCTGCGGATTCCGCGCCGGCAGTTTGGGCGCTGGCGCTCGAGCAGGCGCCGAGTAGCGCGGCGGCGATCGCGGCGACGAGGTGGAAGCGGTGGTGGTTCATGGAAGCTCTCCGTGGCGTGGGTGGTTCGGCTGAAGCTGCTGGCTGCAGCAAACCGTATCGCCATGATCGGAGGCCGCGGTTTCAGGCGCGTTGCGCGGCCCCACCGCGTCTGTTTCGTTTGTTGCCGGCCCGGCCAGTCGCTTCGCTAGAGAGTGCCGGAAGGCGCATCGGCGCCGGCGCGCAGCACGACGGCGACCTTCGCCAGCAACTCGGCCTTCGAGAACGGCTTGTCCAGGCCCGCGCAGCCCGAGCGCGCGAAGAAGCCTGCGGCGTCGGGCGACAAGGTGTCGCCGGTGACGAACAGCAGCCGGCCGATCAGCGCCGGGTGCTGCTCGCAGACGCAGCGCCAGAGTGCGGCGCCGTCCATGTCGGGCATCCGCAGGTCGGAAACGACGGCGTCGAAGCGCGCCATGCCGAGCAGCTCGAGCGCCACGGCGCCCGACTCGGCGGTCGAGACCTCGTAGCCGGCCGACTCGAGCATCTCGCGCATCACGCCGGCGAGCTCGGCCTCGTCGTCGACGACCAGCACGCGTGCCAACGTGGCCGGCTCGGCGGCCGACGCCTGCGCCGCGCCGCGCGGCGCGACGCCGGCATCGGCGACCGGCAGCCGGAGGCAGAACACCGCACCGCCGTCGCCCGGCGCGGCTTCGAGCAGCAGGTCCCCGCCATGCTCGCGCGCCAGTGCGCGCGACACCGACAGGCCCATGCCGGTGCCGATGCCCTCGGCCTTGGTGGTGAAGAACGCCTCGAACAGGCGCGCACGCGCCGCCGCCGAGATGCCTGGGCCATTGTCGGCAACGCGCATCCAGACGCTGGGACCCGCGGTCGCGCCGCTGCCGGCGGGTTCGACCCCGGTGCTGACCCGCACCGCTCGGGTTCGATCGACGAGCGCGAGCGCCTGCTGCGCGTTGACGAGCAGGTTCAGCACGATCTGGCAGACCTGGTCGCCGTCGGCGCTGATCTCGGGCAGCGCGGCATCGAGTTCGAGATGCAGCGCGATGTCGTGGCTGCGGTAGGTGTAGCCGAGCATGTCGCCGGCGGCGTGTACCGCGTCGTTCAGCGCGACGCGGCTGCGCCGCGCCGGCTTGCTGCGCGCCATGTTCAGGAAGGTGCGCACGATGCGGCCGCAGCGCTCGGCGGCTTCGCGGATGCGCTGCGCGTCGCGCGCCAGCGTCGGGTCGTCCTCGCACTTCTCTTCGAGCAGGCTGGCACGGCCCATCACGATCGCGAGCGGGTTGTTCAGCTCGTGCGACACGCCGGCGAGCAGGCTGCCCATCGCGGTCAGCTTCTCGCCCTGGCGCAAGGCCTCGCGCTGGCGCTCGATCTGCTGCGCCGCCTCGAAGCGCTCGGAGAGATCCGAGATCGACGCGGTGTAGAACACCGTGCCCTCGGCATCGGTGCGCCACAGCACCATCTCGATCGGGAACTCGCTGCCGTCGGCGCGCAGCGCGTGCATCTCCATGCGCTTGCCGATCACCCGCGCCGCCTCGCCGCGCTGCATGCGCCGCACGCCCTGCTCGTGCGCGTCGCGAAAGCGTGCCGGGATCATCACATCGGCGACCGACCTGCCGATCACCTGTGCGCGCGTGCGGCCGAACATCGCCTCGGCCGCGGGGTTGAATTCGACGACGCGGCCCGCCGCGTCGGTCGAGACCAGCGCCGCCAACGCGTGATCGAAGATCGCCGATTTCAGGGCCTCGCTGGTGCGCAGCTCGGCGCGCTTCCGGGCGAGCTCCTGCTCGCCCAGGCGCTGCTCGGTCTGGTCGAGGCCGCAGACCACGACCGCCTGTACCGGCCCGCCGCCGGGCCGGTACGGCACATACCACTGCTCGCGAAAGCGCCGTCCCTGCTTGGCGTAGTCGGCCCAGCCGCGCCGGTGCAGCGATTCGCCGGCGAACGCGCGATCGAACAGCGGGATCAGGCTCTGGTAGACGCCGGCGTCGAGCACTTCGGACATGTGGTGGCCGATCACCCGCTCGGGCGGCAGGCCCATGAAGCGCAGCGTTTCGCGGTTCGCGTAGCGGTACCGGCGATCGAGGCCGACGACCGCGACGCGGGTCGCGATGTTTTCGAGCAGCAGCTTCATCAGCGCGGTGTCGAGCTCGGGCAGGGTCGACTCGGCATCGCCCCAATGGGCGGTCGACCACACGAGTCCGTGTCCGTCTTCGTGCATGCGTGTGCCTTGACTTCAGGCCGGCGAGCGCGGCGATGGATGTTCGGCGACCGACGCGCCGGCGCCGCTCGCGAGGACCGCAGCGGCGCGGGAATGTTAGCGCACCGCTCCCGCGACGGAGCCGGTGCGCGTCACTCGGTGCGCGATGCGCCGACGGTCTCGACCGCGGTGATCGGGGTCGTGTCGAATGGCTCACGCGGCGCCGGCATCGCGGCGTCGAACGCCGGCGAGGGCGCCGTGGCGCTCGGCGCGGCCGGCTGGGCCGGCACCGCGATGACGCATCCGGCCAGCGTCACGAAAATGGCGATGCCCAGTGCGGCGGCAAGGATCTTGGTTGTCATGGCAGTGTCTCGTTGGGATCAGTGGGACGGGGACGAATCGAACAGGTCTTCGGCGAAGCCCTCGCTGCGGAACAGCATCGGCATGGTTTCCGCGGCCTCGGCCACATGCGCCTGCGCGGCGGCCTGCAAGCGCCGCTGCGTTGGGCCGGTGCCGGAGGGCCGCGCGAGGCTGCGCAGCAGCAGGTTCTGCAAGGTGGCGGTGACGTAGGCGGTCATGGGCAGCTCCGGTGAAGACGGAGTGAATGTGGACGGCGTCGGTATCAGTCGCGTTGCGCGCCGCGCCCGCCTGTGTTTCGTTTGTTGCGCAGCGCCGCTCGTATCATCGACCGCATGCCCACCTCACTCGACGGTCAGCTCGTCGTCGCGATCTCGTCGCGCGCGCTCTTCGACTTCGAGGAGGAGAACCAGCACTTCGAGGCGAACGACGACCGCGCGTACATGCAGCTGCAGCTGGAGCGGCTCGACAGCGCGGCGAAACCGGGCGTCGCGTTCTCGCTGGTCAACAAGCTGCTCGCGTTCAACGTCGGCTCGCCGCGGGTCGAGGTCGTGATCCTGTCGCGCAACGACCCGGTGTCGGGCATGCGCGTGTTCCGCTCGGCCCAGCACTATGGGTTGCCGATCCAGCGCGGCGTGTTCACGCGCGGCCAGTCGCCGTGGCGCTATCTGCGGCCGCTGAACGCGCATCTGTTCCTGTCGACGAACGAGGCCGATGTGCGCTCGGCACTCGGCGCGGCGGTGCCGGCGGCGCGCGTCTATCCGCATTCGGCACGCGCGTCGAACGAGCACCCGAACGAGGTGCGCATCGCGTTCGACGGCGATGCGGTGCTGTTCTCCGACGAGGCCGAGCGCGTGTTCCAGCGCAGCGGGCTCGACGCGTTCCAGGCGCACGAGCGCGACCACTCGGCGACGCCGCTCGCGGCCGGCCCGTTCAAGCCGTTGCTGCTCGCGCTGCAACGGTTGCAGCAGGAGCCGGCCGGGCGCATGCGCATCCGCACCGCGCTCGTCACTGCGCGGAGCGCGCCGGCGCACGAGCGCGCGATCCGCACGCTGATGGACTGGAACATCGAGGTCGACGAGGCGATGTTCCTCGGCGGGCTGCAGAAGGGCGAGTTCCTGCGCGAATTCGAGCCCGACTTCTTCTTCGACGACCAGACCGGTCATGTCGACTCGGCCGCGGCGCACGTGCCGGCCGGCCACGTCGCGTCGGGCGTCTCGAACGGTTGACGCGCGTCGCGCTCCCGATTTCGGGGGTGTCGGCCGGCGTGTCGCTGCTCAGTTCAGCAACCTGCAGCTGAGCCCCGTCACTGCCGTCCCCGAGCCCGGAACCTACGCGATGCTGCTCGGCGGCCTCGGCGCGATCGGCTTTGTCGCCACGCGCCGGCGCACGCACCGCGCCAACGGCTGACGCTTTCAGGGATGGGTCGGCCGGCGCCGGCCGTGGAGAATGCAGGCTCCGCGCTCACGAGGCGTGCCCGCCTGCCGCCACTCATGCGCCATCCGACCCGTTCCCTGATCCTCGGCTTCGCGCTGGCGCTCACCGGCGGCTTCGCCTTCGCCCAGGTCAACGGCTTCTATCGCTTCCCGTCGCTGCACGGCGAGCGCGTCTGGTTCACCGCCGAGGGCGACCTCTGGCGTGTCGGCACCGGCGGCGGCCGGGCCGAACGCATCACGACGCACCCGGCGTACGAGACCCGCCCCGCGGTCTCGCCGGACGGCCGCTGGCTCGCGTTCACCGGCGCCTACGAGGGCCCGACCGAGGCCTACGTGATGGCGGTCGACGGCGGCGTGCCGAAACGCCTCACGTGGGGCGGGCAGACCGTGCTGGTGATGGGCTGGACGCCGAACGGCGAGGTTCTCGTCACCGCGCCGGCCGCGAATGGCCAGCCCGACACGCAGCTCTACGCCCTCGACCCCGCCACGCAGGCGCGCCGCGCGCTGCCCGTCGGCCAGGCCAGCGACGGCGCGCTCAGCGCCGACGGCAAGACGCTCTACTTCACGCGCAGCGGCCTGCGCGGCGACAACGTGCGCGCGTACCGCGGCGGCGCGATGGCGCGCCTGTGGGCGCTGCCGCTCGATTCGAACGCCGAGGCGCGCCCGCTCGTCGACGCCGACGCCAACGCGCGCCGGCCGATGCCCTACGTCACGGCACAAGGCGAGGCCCGTGTCGCGTTCCTGTCGGACAGCGACGGCACGCTGAACCTGTGGTCGGTGACCGCGCAAGGTCTCGACGCACGCCAGCACACGCGCCACGTTGGCTGGGACATCCGCCATGCGTCGATCGACGGCCGCCGCGTGGTCTACGCGCTCGGCGCCGACCTGCACCTGATCGATCTCGCGACCGACATCGACCGCCTGCTGTCCGTTTCGCTCGGCGGCGACTTCGACCAGCAGCGCACGCGCTGGGTCAAGGCGCCGCAGCGCTACCTCTCGGCGGCCCACCTCGCACCGAACGGCGAGCGCGTCGCGCTGACGGTGCGCGGCCACGTGGCGACGCAAGGCGTCGCAGCACTACGCCGCGCCGAGCTGCCGGTGCCGGCCGGGGCGCGCTGCCGCGAGGCCGCGTTCAGCCGCGACAGCCGCGACGTGTTCGCGCTCTGCGACAGCAGCGGCGAGATCGAGGTCTGGCGCTTTGCTGCCAACGGCAGCGGCACGCCAGTGCAGATCACGCAGGGGGCGACGACGCTGCGGCTCGCGTTGTTCCCGTCGCCCGACGGCAAATGGCTCGCGCACTTCGACCAGAACGCCCGGCTCACGCTGACCGCGCTGACCCCGGCGGGCGGCGGTGCGAGCCGGGTGATCGACGCGCCGCGCGCGGCCGGCGAGCCGTTCGTCGCCTGGTCACCCGACAGCCATGCGCTCGCGTTCGCGCGCCCCTTGGCCACAGGCCCGCGTGATCAGCTGATGCTGTTCACGATCGCCGACGCAGCGCTGCATGTGCTGAGCAGCGACCGCTACGACAGCGGCTCACCGGCGTTCACGCCCGACGGCAAGTGGCTGTACTTCCTCTCCGAGCGCAGCTTCGCGTCGCTGAACCGCAGCCCCTGGGGCGATCGCAACATGGGACCGTACTTCGATCGCCGGGCCAAGGTCTACGCGCTCGCGCTGCAGCCGGGCACGCGCTTCCCGTTCCAGCCGCAAGACGAGCTCGCGCCGGCTGCGCCGCGCCCCGAGCCCGGGCCGACGACAACCGCAACGGCCGTCGTCAACGCGCCCGCCGGCGCCGCATCGGCCTCGGTCACCGTGCAGACCAAGCCACCGGCCCCGGCCGCGAAGCCCGCCGGCCCGTTGCCGCCGATCGTGACCGACGGGCTGGCGCAGCGCCTGTTCGAGGTGCCGCTGGCCGCCGGCAACTACGACAAGCTCGGCACCGACGGCAAGCGCCTGTACCTGCTCGAGGCCGAGAGCACGCCCGAGCGCCGCAAGAGCCTGCGCAGCCTCGCGATCGAGAACACCGGCCCGCAGCCCGAATTGTTCGCCGCCGAGACGAAGGACTTCGAGATCACGCCCGACGGCAAGAAGTTGATGCTGGTGCGCAGCACGCGAGGCGACGACGCCGGCGACATCCTGCTCGTCGACACCGGCGCGAAGCTGCCGTCCGACGTCGCCAAGAGCAAGGTCAACTGGACCGACTGGGCGATCGCGGCCGACCCGCGCGCCGAATGGCGGCAGATGTTCAACGACGCGTGGCGCCTGCACCGCGACTACTTCTACGACGCGAAGATGCTCGGTGTCGACTGGACCGGCGCGCGCCGGAAGTACGAGCCGCTGCTCGCGCGCGTGACCGATCGCGCCGAGCTCAACGAGTTGCTCGCGCAGATGGTCAGCGAACTGCACACGCTGCACAGCCAGGTCTACACGCGCGATCTGCGCGATGGGCCCGACGAGATCGGCGCGGCCGGCCTGGGCGCGCGGGTCGTGAAGGTTGCCGAGGGCTTTCGCGTCGAGCAGGTCTACCGCAGCGACCCGGAACTGCCGTCCGAAGCCGCGCCGCTGGCGCAGGCGCGCGTCGCCAGCGGCGACGTGATCACCGCGGTCAACGGGCGGCCGACGCGCGCGGTCGCCGACCTGTCGGAGCTGCTGCGGGGCCAGGCCGGGCGCCAGATGCTGTTGAGCCTGAAGCGCGATGCGGCCCAGCCGCGCGAGGTCGTCGTCACGCCGGTCGACGCGACGCGCGAGCGCCAACTCGCGACGGGCGACTGGGAGGCCGGTCGCGCAGAACGCGTGCAGGCGCTCGGCGCCGGCCGCATCGGCTACCTGCGCCTGCGCGCGATGGGCTCCGGCGACATCGCGACCTTCGCGCGCGAGTTCTATGCGAACGTCGAGCGTGATGGCCTGATCATCGACGTGCGCGGCAACAACGGCGGCAACATCGACAGCTGGGTGATCGAGAAGCTGATGCGCCGCGCGTGGGCCTTCTGGCAGCGTCGCTCGCCCGAAGGGTCGAGGCCGTACCCGAACATGCAGAGCGCGTTCCGCGGGCATCTCGCGGTGCTGATCAATGAGGACACCTACTCCGATGGCGAGACCTTCGCCGAGGGCGTCAAGCGCCTGAAGCTCGGCGCACTGATCGGCAAGCGCAGCTCGGGCGCCGGCGTCTGGCTCTCCGACCGCAACCGCCTCGAAGACAACGGCCTGATGCGCGCGGCCGAATCGGCACAGTTCGCACTCGACGGCGCCTGGCTGGTCGAGGGCAAGGGCGTGACACCGGACATCGAGGTCGAAAATCCGCCGCGCGCCAGCTTCAATGGCGGCGATGCGCAACTCGACGCGGCGATCGAGCACCTGCAGCGTCGGCTGCTCGAGGAGCCGGTGCCGGTGCCGGTCGCGCCGCCGCGCTGATCGCCGATCGTTCAGCCGATCCGCCGCAGCCCTTCCAGATCGAGCACGCTGACGCCGCCGTACTCGATCCGGATCAGGCCCTTGTCCTGCAGCGAATTCAGCGCCTGGTTGACGCGTTGGCGTGACAGCCCGATCAGGTAGCCCAGCTCCTGCTGCGTGATGCGCAGCAGCCCGCCGACACCGGGGTACAGCACCGGATGGAACAGCGCGCCGAGACTGCGCGCGACGCGCGCGTCGACATCGATCATCCGGTCGGTCTCGCGCGCGCCGATGAACTGGCCGAGGCGCTCGTTCAATTGCTGGATCACGAAGCGATTGAACGGGATGCTGCGGTCGAGCAGCCAGTGGAAGGTCGCGACGCTCAGGCCGGCGACCAGGCTCGTGCGCACGGCCTGGATGTTGTAGCGATAGACCTCGCGCTTGATCACGGTGCCCTCGCCGAACCAGCCGCCCGGCGGCAGCCCGGTGAAGGTGATCGGGATGCCGAGCCCGCTGTCGTTGCTCATCTTCAGGAAACCGTCGATCACGCCGAACCAGTAGGTCACCGGCCGGCCGACCCGGCACAGCAACTCGCCGGTCGCGACGCGCACGACCTTCAGGTCCGCGACCGCGGCGGCGCGCTCCTCGCGGTCGAGCGCGGGCAGCCACGGGATATCGGCGAGCTCGGCGCTGTTCGGTGCTCGGGCGCGCTGGTAGAGCGGCGCCTGGGTGACAGAAGCGGTCGCGACAACGGCGGAGTTCATCGAGGGAAACACCCGAGGGGACTGACCCTAGGATTGTCGTCAGAACGACAACGTGGCGTCAAACATGTTTCTACATTCGCATCCAGGCCTGCCTCGCATGCCGACCCCCGGAGACGCTCCGTGCCCACCACCTTCACCCGCCTGATGCTCGAACACGCGGCCCAGCGCCCGAACGCCGCGGCACTGCGCGAGAAGGAATTCGGCATCTGGCAGACGCTGACCTGGAGCGCGCTCGCCACGCTCGTGCGCGAGCTCGCCTGCGGGCTGCACGAGGCCGGGCTGCAGCGCGGCGAGCACCTGGTCGTGATCGGCGAGAACCGGCCACGCCTGTACGCGTGCATGCTCGCCGCGCAATCGCTCGGCGCGATTCCGGTGCCGCTGTACCAGGACGCCGCCGCGACCGAGTTCGTCTTCCCGATCACCAATGCCGCGGTCGCGTTCGCGATCGTCGAAGACCAGGAGCAGGTCGACAAGATGCTCGAAGTGCGCGAGCAGTGCCCGCAGTTGAGAAGCCTCTGGTTCGACGACCCGCGCGGGCTGCGCCACTACCGCGAGCCGGGCCTCGCGCCGCTCGATGCGCTGATCGCCGCCGGCCGCGCATTCAACGCGGCGAATCCCGGTCTGTTCGATGCCGAGGTCGAGAAGACCCGGCCCGACGACGTCGCCGCGATGTTCTTCACCTCGGGCACGACCGGCAACCCGAAGGGCGTCGTCCACACCCACATGACCCTGATCGACCGCGCCCAGGCCGGCGCGCGTTTCGACAAGCTGACGCACGCCGAGGAAGTGCTCGCCTACCTGCCGCCGGCGTGGATCGGCCAGAACATCTTCTCGTACGCGCAGTGGCTGGCCTGCGGCTACGTCGTGAACTGCCCCGAGTCGGCGGCGACGGTCAGCATCGACCTGAACGACATCGGGCCGACCTACTACTTCGCGCCGCCGCGGATCTTCGAGGGGCTGCTGACGACGGTGATGATCCGGATGGAAGACGCCGGCGCGATCAAGAAGTGGCTGTTCCGGCACTTCATGGACGTGGCCCGGCGCGTCGGCCCGCGGCTGATGGATGGCCGGGCGGTGGGCGCGCTCGACCGCCTGCATTACGCGATCGGCAGATGCGCGATCTACGGGCCGCTGCGCAACACGCTGGGCCTGTCGCGGGTGCGCGTCGCGTACACCGCCGGCGAAGCGATCGGCCCGGATCTGTTCACGTTCTACCGCTCGATCGGCATCAACCTGAAGCAGCTCTACGGCTCGACCGAGACCGCGGTGTTCGTCTGCCTGCAGCCCGACCACGAAGCGCGCGCCGACACCGTCGGCGTGCCGATCGAAGGCGTGGAGATCAGGCTGACCGAAGCCGGCGAGATCCTCGTCAAGTCGCCGGGGCTGCTGCGCGAGTACTACCGCAACCCGGCCGCGACCGCCGAGGTGCTGACCGCCGAGGGCTGGTACCACACCGGCGACGCCGGCTTCCTCGATGCCGGCGGGCACCTGAAGATCATCGATCGCGCGAAGGATGTCGGCCGCATCGAGGGCGGTGCGAACGACGGCGCGATGTTCGCGCCCAAGTATGTCGAGAACAAGCTGAAGTTCTTCCCGCACATCAAGGAGGCGGTCGCGATCGGCGACCGGCGCGCGACCGTCTGTGCCTTCATCAACATCGACTTCGAGGCGGTCGGCAACTGGGCCGAACGGCGCAACCTGCCCTACGCGGGCTACACCGACCTGGCACAGAAGCCGGAGGTCTACGAGCTGATCCGCGAGTGCGTCGAGAAGGTCAACGCCGACCTCGCGGTCGACGAGAAGCTGGCCGGCTCGCAGATCAGCCGCTTCCTGATCCTGCACAAGGAACTCGACGCCGACGACGGCGAACTGACGCGCACGCGCAAGGTCCGGCGCGGCTTCATCGCCGAGCGCTACCAGGTGCTGGTCGATGCGCTGTACGGCGGCAAGACGCACCAGTTCATCGAGACCCAGGTCAAGTTCGAGGATGGGCGCAGCGGCGTCGTCTCGGCCGACCTTGCGATCGTCGACACGAAGGTGTTCCCGGCCGTGAAGAAGGCCGCCTAGATGAGCGGCGTCCGCAAGACCGGCGACGTGATCCTCGAGGTCAGGAACATCAGCCTCGCGTTCGGCGGCGTGAAGGCGCTGACCGACATCAGCTTCGACGTGAAGGAGCACGAGATCCGCGCGATCATCGGCCCGAACGGCGCGGGCAAGAGCTCGATGCTGAACTGCATCAACGGCGTCTACCAGCCGCAGCAGGGTTCGATCACGTTTCGCGGCCAGACCTTCAGGCACATGAACTCGCGCCAGGTCGCCGAGATGGGCCTGGCGCGCACGTTCCAGAACCTGGCGCTGTTCAAGGGCATGAGCGTGCTCGACAACATCATGACCGGGCGCAACCTGAAGATGAAGACGAACCTGTTCCAGCAGGCGATCCGCTGGGGCGCCGCCGAGCGCGAAGAGACCGCGCAACGCCTGGTCGTCGAACGCATCATCGATTTCCTCGAGATCCAGCCCTACCGCAAGACGCCGGTCGGCAAGATGCCGTACGGGCTGCAAAAGCGCGTCGACCTCGGCCGCGCGCTCGCGATGGAGCCGCAGGTGCTGCTGCTCGACGAGCCGATGGCCGGCATGAACGTCGAGGAGAAGCAGGACATGAGCCGCTTCATCCTCGACGTCAACGACGAGTTCGGCACGACGATCGTGCTGATCGAGCACGACATGGGCGTCGTGATGGACATCTCCGACCGCGTCGTCGTGCTCGACTACGGCAAGAAGATCGGCGACGGCACGCCGCACGAGGTGCGCAGCAATCCCGACGTGATCAGCGCCTACCTCGGCACCACGCACTGACGCCTATCGCAATGGGATTCTTCCTCGAAACCCTGTTCGGCGGCCTGATGGCCGGGATGCTGTATTCGCTGATCGCGCTCGGCTTCGTGCTGATCTACAAGGCCAGCGGCGTCTTCAACTTTGCGCAGGGCGCGATGGTGCTGTTCGCGGCGCTCGCGATGGCGCGCTTCTCGCAGTGGATTCCCCACCTGCTCGGCTTCGACAACAAGCTGCTCGCCAACGTGCTCGCCTTCGCGGCCGCCGTGCTGGTGATGATCGGCGTGGCCTGGGTGATCGAGCGCCTGGTGCTGAGCAGGCTGGTGAACCAGGAAGGCATCACGCTGCTGATGGCGACCCTGGGCGTCACCTACTTCCTCGAAGGCTTCGGCCAGAGCCTGTTCGGTTCGGACATCTACAAGATCGACGTCGGCATGCCCAAGGAGCCGCTGATGCTGCTCGACAAGGTCTTCGAAGGCGGCGTCCTGATCGGCCTGGAGGACCTCTACGCCGCGCTGATCGCCGCGGCGCTGGTCGCGCTGCTCGCGCTGTTCTTCCAGAAGACCGCGACCGGGCGCGCGTTGCGCGCGGTCGCCGACGATCACCAGGCGGCGCAGTCGATCGGCATCCCGCTCGGGCGCATCTGGATCATCGTCTGGTCGGTGGCCGGTTTCGTCGCGCTGGTCGCCGGCGTGATCTGGGGCAGCAAGCTCGGCGTGCAGTTCTCGCTCTCGCTGGTGGCGCTGAAGGCCTTGCCGGTGGTGATTCTCGGCGGCCTGACCTCGGTGCCCGGCGCGATCATCGGCGGGCTGATCATCGGGGTCGGCGAGAAGCTGTCGGAGGTCTACATCGGGCCCTTCCTCGGCGGCGGCATCGAGATCTGGTTCGCCTACGTTCTGGCTTTGCTGTTTCTTCTCGTGAGGCCGCAGGGCCTCTTCGGCGAGAAGATCATCGATCGGGTCTGACCTCATGCTGTACAGAGAAAACGGTCAGTTCAAGACCAGCTACCGCGCCGACCAGCAGATCTTTCCGATCCTGCAGGATCGCATCGTGATCGGGCTGCTGCTGCTCGCGGCGTTCGTCGCGGTGCCGTTCGCGGCCGACGAGTACCTGCTGCGCGCGATCCTGATTCCGTTTCTGATCCTGTCGCTGGCCGCGCTCGGTCTGAACATCCTGGTCGGCTACTGCGGACAGATCTCGCTCGGCACCGGCGCGTTCATGGCGGTCGGCGCCTACGCGGCCTACAACTTCCATGTGCGCATCGACGGCATGCCGCTGATCGCGTCGCTGCTGCTCGGCGGGCTGTGCGCCACCGGCGTCGGCGTGCTGTTCGGCATCCCGTCGCTGCGCATCAAGGGCCTGTACCTCGCGGTGGCGACGCTGGCCGCGCAGTTCTTCGTCGACTGGGCCTTTCTGCGCATCAACTGGTTCACCAACGATTCTCCGTCGGGCTCGGTCAATGTCTCCGGGCTGCAGGTGTTCGGCTTGCCCGTCGAGTCGCCGGTGCAGAAGTACCTGTTCTGCCTCGGCATCGTGTGCGTGTTCGCGCTGCTCGCGAAGAACCTGGTGCGCGGCGCGATCGGCCGCGAGTGGATGGCGATCCGCGACATGGACGTCGCCGCCGCCGTGATCGGCATCCGGCCGGTCTACGCGAAGCTGACCGCGTTCGCGGCGAGCTCGTTCATGGTCGGCGTCGCGGGCGCGCTGTGGGGCTTCGTCTACCTCGGCGCCTGGGAGCCTGCGGCGTTCTCGATCGACCGCTCGTTCCAGCTGCTGTTCATGGTGATCATCGGCGGGCTCGGCTCGATCATGGGCAGCTTCTTCGGCGCGTTCTTCATCGTCGTGCTGCCGATCTTCCTGAACCAGTTCCTGCCCGCGCTCGGCCGCGTGTTCGGGGTCGAACTGCACACCGCGACCGCGTCGCACGCCGAGCTGATGATCTTCGGCGGGCTGATCGTGTTCTTCCTGATCGTCGAGCCGCACGGCCTGGCGCGCCTGTGGTCGACGGCCAAGGAAAAGCTGCGCCTGTGGCCGTTCCCGCATTGAGCCGCGCAATGCATTCAACCACGCACCGACGAGTGCCCCTTCCACCTCTGGAGACAAGCATGAAACTCAAAGCCTATGCCGCAACCGTTGCGATCGCGGCCGCCACCCTCGGTGCGCTGGCCACGGCGCCCGCTGCCTACGCGCAGGCGAAGGAGCAATTCTTCCCGGTGCTGTCGTACCGCACCGGGGCCTACGCGCCGAACGGCGTGCCGTGGGCCAACGGCTTCGTCGACTACCTGAAGCTCGTCAATGCGCAGGGCGGTATCAACGGCGTGAAGATCGCCTTCGAGGAGTGCGAGACGGGTTACGACACGGCGCGCAGCGTCGAGTGCTACGAGCGGCTGAAGGGCAAGAACGGCGGCGCCTCCGCGTTCCAGCCGCTGTCGACCGGCGCCACCTTCGCGCTGACCGAAAAGGCGCCGGGCGACAAGATTCCCTTGATCACCGCGGGCTATGGCCTGAGCGAATCGCAGGACGGCGGCGTTTTCAAGTGGAACTTCCCGCTCGCCGGCACCTACTGGGTCGCCGCCGACGCGCTGATCCAGCAGATCGGCAAGAAGGAAGGCGGGCTGGCGAAGCTCAAGGGCAAGAAGATTGCGCTCGTCTACCACGACAGCCCGTACGGCAAGGAGCCGATCCCGCTGCTGACCGAGCGCTCGAAGATGCTCGGCTTCGATCTGCAGCTGCTGCCGGTGACGGCGCCGGGCGCGGAGCAGAAGTCGACCTGGCTGCAGATTCGCCAGAGCCGGCCCGACTACGTGCTCCTGTGGGGCTGGGGCGTGATGAACTCCACCGCCATCAAGGAGGCGCAGGCCACCGGCTATGCGCGCGAGAAGATGTACGGCGTCTGGTGGGCCGGCGCCGAGCCCGACGTGAAGGACATCGGCGAAGGCGCGAAGGGCTACAACGCAGTGACGATGCAGCACGGCGCCGAGCCGAACTCGAAGGTCGTGAAGGACATCGCCACGCTCGTGCACGCCAAGGGCCAGGGCACCGGGCCGAAGGAGGAGCTGGGCACGGTGCTGTACATGCGCGGCGCGATGTCGGCGATGCTCGGCGTCGAAGGCGCACGGCGCGCGCAGGAGCGCTTCGGCAAGGGCAAGGTCATGACCGGCGAGCAGGTGCGCTGGGGCCTCGAGAACCTGACGCTGGACCAGAAGAAGCTCGACGCGCTCGGCTTTGCCGGCGTGATGCGCCCGATCAGCACCAGCTGCGTCGACCACCTGGGCGCCAACTGGGCTCGTGTGCACACCTGGGACGGCACGAAATGGGTGTTCACCTCCGACTGGCTGCAGGCCGACGAGCAAATCATCCGGCCGATGGTCAAGGTGGCGGCCGACAAGTACGCGGCCAACAAGAAGTTGACCCGGCGCACTCCCGAAGACTGCCAGTCCTGAGGTCGAGATGACGATGGCTTCGATCCTTCTCGACGTCAACGGCATCGAGGTCATCTACAACCATGTGATCCTGGTGCTGAAGGGGGTTTCGCTGCGCGTGCCCGAGGGCCGCATCGTCGCGTTGATGGGCGGCAACGGCGCCGGCAAGACGACGACCCTGCGCGCGGTCAGCAACCTGCTGAAAAGCGAGCGCGGCGCCGTCACGAAGGGCTCGATCGAGTTGCGCGGCGAGCGCATCGAGCGCCTCGGTACTTCGGAGATGGTGAACCGCGGCGTGATCCAGGTGATGGAAGGCCGCCACTGCTTTGCGCACCTGACGATCGAAGAGAACCTGATGACCGGCGCCTACACGCGCCGCGACGGCAAGGCCGCGGTCGCGGCGACGCTCGAGAAGGTCTACGCCTACTTCCCGCGCTTGAAGACGCGGCGCAGCTCGCAGGCCGCATACACCTCGGGCGGCGAGCAGCAGATGTGCGCGATCGGCCGGGCGCTGATGGCGAATCCGAAGATGGTGTTGCTGGACGAGCCGTCGATGGGGCTGGCGCCGCAGATCGTCGAAGAGGTGTTCGAGATCGTGAGGGATCTCAACACGCGCGAGCAGGTGACGTTTCTGCTCGCCGAGCAGAACACGAACATGGCGCTGCGCTATTCCGACTACGGCTACATCCTCGAGAACGGCCGCATCGTGATGGACGGCGAGGCCGCTTCGCTGCGCGAGAACGCCGACGTCAAGGAGTTCTACCTCGGCACCGGCGGGTCGGAGAAGGACGGCGGCGAGCGCAAGAGCTTCCGCGACGTGAAGAGCTACAAGCGGCGCAAGCGCTGGCTCGCCTGACAAACGGAGAACCCACGATGGCCCACGCCGACGAAGCCGCCCTCGCCCGCCTGCTGCCGCTGCTGCGCCAGCTGCGCGAGATCAAGGGGCTGCGCGAAATGAAGCCCGGCATCTTCTACCTGAAGGGCAGCGCGTTCATCCACTTCCACGACGACGGCGGTGCGCTCGTGGCCGATCTGAAGAAGGCGGGCGGCAGCGGCTTCGACCGCTACCCGGTCGATGCACCGCCGGGCCAGCGCAAGCTGGTCGACGACGCGAAGCGGCGCGCCGCGCGCAGCGACGAAGACTGAGCATGAACTTCGACGCACAACGCAGGGTCGCCGCGGCACTCGCCGGCGCCACCGAAGACGTCAAGTGGGGCGCCGACCTCGTGTATTCGATCGGCGCGAAGATGTTCTGCGTCTTCCTGCTTGACGCCGCGAAGCACGCGCAGAGCTGCTCGTTCAAGGTCGACGACGAGCGCTTTCTCGAGCTCACCGGCGTGCCGGGCGTGATCCCTGCGCCCTACCTCGCGCGGGCGAAGTGGGTGCAGGTCAAGCCCGGCCACGCGCTCGGCACGGCCGCGCTGAACGACCTGATCCGGCGCTCGCACGCGCTCGTGCTGGCGCGCCTGCCGAAGAAGCTGCAACGGGAACTGAACCCATGAACCCGATCGCCGGCGTCCACTACGACGCGCTCGAGATCCGCCCCGCCGCACAGCGCGAGGCCGCGCTGATGGCCGCGTTGCCGCTGCAGATCGCGCACGCAAAGGCCCATGCGCCGGCATTCGCGGCCAGCCTGGCCGAGGTCGACGCGTCGCAGGTGACGAGCCGCGAGACGCTCGCCCGCCTGCCGGTGATTCGCAAGCACGAGCTGCTCGAGCGGCAGCGCGACCCGGGTGCGCCCGATGTGTTCGGCGGGTTCTCGGCGCTGGGCTGGGGCAACGCGCCGGCGCAGCACCGCGCGCTGCGCGTGTTCGCGTCGCCCGGCCCGATCCACGAACCCGAGGGCAGCGCGGCCGACTACTGGCGCATGGCGCGCGCGCTGTTCGCCGCGGGCCTGCGCGCCGGCGAACTGGTGCACAACAGCTTCAGCTACCACTTCACGCCGGCCGGCGCGATGATGGAGAGCGGCGCGTTCGCGCTCGGCTGCACGGTGTTCCCGGCCGGCACCGGCCAGACCGAGCAGCAGGTGCAGGCCATCGCGACCCTGAAACCGGCGGCCTACATCGGCACGCCGAGCTTCCTGAGGATCAT
Organism: Rhizobacter sp. P5_A1; assembly: GCF_056400745.1. Lineage (NCBI taxonomy): Bacteria > Pseudomonadati > Pseudomonadota > Betaproteobacteria > Burkholderiales > Sphaerotilaceae > Rhizobacter > Rhizobacter sp. P5_A1. The sequence continues at coordinate 41,444 of NZ_JBFUKR010000015.1, read as the reverse complement.
CCTCGAGAAGGCCGACGAGCTCGGCACCGCGCTGCCGACGCTGATCAAGGCCTCGGTCGGCGCCGAGGCCTTCCCGCCGAGCCTGCGCGACTGGCTGGCGGCGCGCGGCATCACCGCCTATCAGAGCTACGGCACCGCCGACCTGGGGCTGATCGCCTACGAGACCGAGTCGCGCGAGGGACTGGTCCTCGACGAGGGCGTGATCATCGAGATCGTCCGGCCCGGGACCGGCGACGTGCTGCCGGCCGGCGAGGTCGGCGAGGTCGTCGTGACGGCGCTGAACCCCGGCTACCCGCTGATCCGCTTCGGCACCGGCGACCTGTCGGCGCTGCTGCCGGGCACCTGCCCGACCGGCCGCAGCAACGCGCGGATCAAGGGCTGGATGGGCCGCGCCGACCAGACCGCGAAAGTGCGCGGCATGTTCGTGCACCCGGCCCAGGTCGCCGAGATCGTGCGGCGCCACCCGCAGGTGCGCAAGGCGCGGCTCGTCGTCAGCGGCGAGATGGCGAACGACGCGATGACCTTGCACGCCGAGACCGAGGGCGCGCCGGAGGGCCTGGCGGCGCGACTCGGCGAGTCGATGCGCGAGCTGACGAAGCTGCGCGGCGAGGTCGTGCTGTGCCCGATCGGCAGTCTGCCGAACGACGGCAAGGTGATCGAGGACGCGCGCCGCTACGACTGAACGGCGATCCCGATGCGGCGCGCAGGGTCATGCCGAGCGCAGTGTTCGATCGCCGCGAGCTGCTAGTACTTTCCGCGATGGCACCCCGCGCGACGTTCAGGACAATCGCGCGTCGCTCACCTATTCATCGCTTGGGAAACACATCATGAAGCGTCTTCTGCTCGCCGCGCTCGCGGCCGCCCTGACCGCGCCGGCCTGGGCCGACTACCCCGAGAAGCCGATCACGATCGTCGTGCCGTTCGCGGCCGGCGGGCCGACCGACAAGGTCGCGCGCGACCTGGCCGAGGCGCTGCGCAAGCCGCTCGGCGGCCAGTCCATCATCATCGAGAACGTCGGTGGCGCCGGCGGCACGCTCGGCGCCGCGAAGGTCGCGAAGTCGCCGAACGACGGCTACACGCTGCTGCTGCACCACATCGGCATGAGCACCGCGCCGGCGCTGTACCGCAAGATGACTTACGACACGTTGGGCGATTTCGAGTACCTCGGCATGGTCAACGAAGTGCCGATGACGCTGATCGGCCGCCCCACGCTGCCGGCCAAGAACTACGCCGAGCTGCTGAAATGGTTCGAGGCGAACAAGGGCAAGATCAACCTCGCGAACGCCGGCCTCGGCGCAGCCTCGCATCTGTGCGGCTTGCTGTTCCAGAGCTCGCTGAAGATCGACATGCAGACCGTGCCCTACAAGGGCACCGGTCCGGCGATGACCGACCTGCTCGGCGGCCAGGTCGACATCATGTGCGACCAGACGACCAACACGACGAGCCAGATCGCCTCGCACGCCGTGAAGGCCTTTGCCGTGACCACCGCGAAGCGCCTGGGCACGCCGGCACTGAAAGACCTGCCCACGCTCGACGAATCAGGGCTGAAGGGCTTCAACGTCACGATCTGGCACGGCCTGTACGCGCCGAAGGGCACGCCGAAGGCCGTCACCGACAAGATCAACGCTTCGCTGCGCACCGCGCTGAAGGATGCCGAGTTCGCGAAACGCGAAGAAGCGCTCGGTGCGGTGATCGTGACCGATGCGCGGCTGGGCGGCGAGGAGCACAAGAAGTTCGTCGCGGCCGAGATCGCGAAATGGGGGCCGATCATCAAGGCCGCCGGTCAGTACGCCGACTAGCTGCCTGCGGGCCGAGCGCCGGGCGCTCCGTTCAGCGCAGCGTGATCGGGATCGTCACCGGCCCGTCGTTGACCAGGCTGATCTGCATGTCGGCCCCGAACTCGCCACACGCGACCTGCGGGTGCAGCGCGCGTGCGGTCGCCAGCACGCGCTCGTAGAGCCGCCGCCCGAGCGCTGCCGGTGCGGCGCCCGTGAAGCTCGGCCGGTTGCCGGCCGAGAGATCGGCGGCCAGCGTGAACTGGCTGACGATCAACAGGCCGCCGCACACATCGACGACGCTGCGATTCATCTTGCCCTGATCGTCCGAGAAGATGCGCAGCTTCAGCAGCTTGTGGACGAGCCTGTCGGCGATCGCGTCGCTGTCGTCCGGTTCGGCGCAGACCAGCACCAGCAAGCCTTGGTCGATCGCGCCACGCACAGCGCCTGCGATGCTGACCTGCGCGCGGCTGACACGCTGAACGACCGCGATCATCGATCTGCAGCCTCGTCGAACTGCGCTTCGACATCCGACGGCAGCAGCTGGATCGACGCGCGCAGCCCCGGCACCTCGCTCATCAGCGCCTGCTCGACATCGGTGCGCAGCGCCGCCGCGCGGCCGAGCGTCCAGCTCGCGGGCATGTGCATGTGCAGGTCGACGAAGCGACGCTGCCCGGCACGGCGCGTCACGAGGTGGTCGAAGCGGATCGTGGGATGCGCGAACTGCGCCAGCGTGCGATCGATCTGCGCGCGCACGTCGGGCTCGACAGCGCTGTCCATCAGGCCCTCGACCGAACGCCACGCGAGGTGCGCGCCCTCGCGCAGGATGTTCAGTGCGACGCCGATCGCGAGCACCGGATCGAGCCAGATCCAGCCTGTCATCTGCACCAGCGCGAGCCCGGCGACGACACCGGCGGAGGTCCAGACATCGGTGTACAGGTGGCGCGCATCGGCCTCGAGCGCGATCGATCGGTGCGCGCGCGACGCGACCATCATGCGATGCGCGAGCAGCCCGTTGATCGCCGAACTCGCCACCGCCAGCGCGAGGCCCCAGCCGAGCGATGCAAGCGGCTGCGGGTTCGCGAAACGATGCACCGCGGCCCAGATGATTCCGGCCGCCGCGGCGGCGATCAGCAGGCCCTCGAAGCCGCTCGAGAAGTACTCGGCCTTGGTGTGGCCGGACGGGTGATCCGCGTCGGCCGGGCGCTGCGCGATCGTGACCATCAGCAGCGCGAACAGCGCCGACGCAAGGTTCACGAATGATTCCATCGCGTCGGACAGCAGACCCACCGAGTCGGTGATCCACCAGGCGGCCGTCTTCATCGCGATCGTCGCGACGGCCGCCGCGATCGACAGCTTCAGGAGGGTCTTGACCTGCACGCGCCGCTAGGCGGGCTGGCGCTCGATGCGCTTCAGCTCCTCGCCGAGAAACTGGCTTGCGAGCATCGTCTTGCCGTCGGCGAACTTCACGTGGTAGGGCTCGCCGCTCATGCTGGACTTGCTGGCAATGCGCTCGATGAACTCGCGCGCCGTGGTGATCTCACGGCCCATCGCCTCGAGCTTGCCGCGCAGGAACCTGGCCGCATCGGCGGCGTCGTACTCCGAGCCGTTGCGGATGAACGTCATGTCCTTGCGCGATTCGACCGCATGGATCAGCCGGTCGATCCGCGATTGCTCCTGGGGCGGCGGCGCCGCCGCCGCGCCGATCGCGATCAGAGACGCGAGACCCGCGAGAAAGCATCTGCGAAACATGTGGATCACTCCAGCGTCACCCGCGCGAACTTGCGCTTGCCCACCTGTACGACATAGATTCCGGCGCCGAGTTTCAAGCCGCGGTCGCCGACGACCGCACCGTCGACCCGAACCCCGCCGCCGTCGACCAGGCGCAGCGCCTCACTCGTCGATGGCGCAAGGTTAGCCTGTTTCAGCACGGCGCCGATGCCCAGCGGGGCGCCGGCAAGCGTCACGGCGTCGATCACGTCCGGTACGCCGCCGCGGGCGCGGTGGTTGAAGTCGAGCTCGGCCGCTTCGGCGGCAGCGGCGCTGTGGAAGCGGGTCGTGATCTCCTTGGCCAGCAGGACCTTCACTTCCTTCGGGTTGCGTCCGCCCGCGATTTCCTGCTTGAAGCGCGCAATCTCGGCCTCGGGCCGAAAGCTCAGCAAAGTGAAGAACTTCCACATCAGCGTGTCGCTGATCGACAGCAGCTTGGCGAACATGTCGTTCGGCGGCTCGGTGATCGCGATGTAGTTGCCCTTGCTCTTCGACATCTTCTCGACGCCGTCCAGCCCCTCGAGCAGCGGCATCGTCAGGATGCACTGCGGCTCCTGGCCGTATTCGCTCTGCAGCGCGCGCCCGACCAGCAGGTTGAACTTCTGGTCGGTGCCGCCGAGCTCGAGGTCGGACCGGAGCGCCACCGAGTCGTAGCCCTGCATCAGCGGGTACAGGAACTCGTGCACGCTGATCGGCGTGCCGGCCTTGAAGCGATCGTGGAAGTCGTTGCGCTCCATCATCCGCGCGACCGTGTAGCGCGACGCGAGCTGGATCATGCCGCGCGCGCCGAGCCGGTCGCTCCATTCGGAGTTGTAGCGAACCTCGGCGCGATCGATGTCGAGCACGAGGCTGATCTGGTCGAAGTAGGTCTTCGCATTGGCCTCGATCTGCTCGCGCGTCAGCGGCGGGCGGGTCGTGTTGCGGCCCGACGGGTCGCCGATCATCGATGTGAAGTCGCCGATCAGCGGAATCACCGTGTGGCCCAGATCCTGGAGCTGGCGCAGCTTGTTGAACACAACCGTGTGGCCGAGGTGCAGATCGGGCGCGGTCGGGTCCAGGCCGAACTTGATCCGAAGTGGCACGCCGGTTGCTTCTGACCGGGCAAGCTTGGCCAGCCAGTCGGCCTGCGGCAGCAGTTCGTCGCAGCCCCTCAGCGAGATCGCCATCGCCTCGCGCACCCGATCTGTCACCGGGTGCGCCGGGCCCGCCGGGGCGGAAGCTGAAGCTTGACTGGAAGGCTGGGACATACGGGGCTTTTACGGGGATTGGCGCGGGGCCGGGTCGGTATACTTCGCGGCTTCTCGTGGGCCCGCCTGGCCGGGTTCGCGAAGCTTGCGAACCAGACGCGATGTCGGTGTCTGCCCAGAGGCGAGCGCCCCGGATTCTAGTAGAGGCCCTTCGGGGTGTTAGGGATAAAAGATCGAAGTGCGCGGCCACGCTGCCGCCACTCGCACCAGAGCGTCGAACGCTCCTGAACCGAATTGAAATCGCTGGACTTTCTCGATCGCGCCGTGGCTGCGGCCGCCGCGCGCACGGGTCGCTTTGTGTCCGCCCACCCGCGCAGCCTGTCGGCGGCGGTGATGTTCGGCCTGGCCGGATTCGGCGTCACCGCGTTCGGTATCGCGCCGATGGCGCCCGACGCCGCTGACATTCCGAAACGTCTCGTGACCGAAACCGTCGCTCCCGACGGAATCCAGTCGCAGCTCGACGCGTTGGCGGAACACGAACTGCAGCTCTACCGGACCGACCTGAGCCGCTCGAGCGACACGGCCGACAGCCTGCTGAAGCGCCTGAACGTCAGCGACGCCGACGCCGCGCAGTTCCTGCGCACCGACCCGACCGCGCGCAAGCTGCTCGAGGGCCGCGGCGGCAAGATGGTTCGCGTGCAGACCGACGCGAACGGCGCGCTGACCGAGCTGATCGCGCGTTACGCGCCGGCCAACCCGGAGCAGCTCGGCACCCACTTCACGCGGCTGAGCATCAAGCGCATCGCCGGCAAGCTGCTCGCGATCCTCGAGACCGCGCCGCTGGCCGCGCAGGTGCGCATGGGCAGCGGCACGATCCGCTCGTCGCTGTTCGCGGCGACCGACGAGGCGCGCATCCCCGACAACGTCGCGACCCAGCTCGCCGACGTGTTCTCGACCGATCTCGATTTTCACCGCCAGCTGCAGAAGGGCGACACCTTCTCGGTGCTGTACGAGGCGCTGACCGCCGACGGCGAGCCGATCACCTGGGGCCCGACGAACGCCGGCCGCGTGCTCGCCGCCGATTTCGTCAACGGCGGTCGCACCTACTCGGCCGTCTGGTTCAAGGATGCGAACGGCAAGGGCAGCTACTTCGGCTTCGACGGGCAGAGCAAGCGCCGCGCATTCCTCGCCAGCCCGATGGAGTTCTCGCGGGTGACTTCGGGCTTCGCGATGCGCATGCACCCGATCCTGAACAGCTGGAAGCAGCACAAGGGCGTCGACTACGGCGCACCGACCGGCACCGCGATCCGCACGGTCGGCGACGGCACGGTCGATTTCGCCGGCTGGCAGAACGGCTACGGCAACGTCGTCGAGATCCGCCACAGCGCGCAGCGCTCGACCTTGTACGCGCACATGAGCCGCATCGATGTGAAGCCCGGCGCGCATGTCGAACAGGGCCAGCGCATCGGCGCGGTCGGCTCGACCGGCTGGGCCACCGGGCCGCATCTGCATTTCGAGGTCAAGGTCGGGGGCGTGCAGCAAGACCCGATGATCATGGCGAAGACGTCGGAGTCGGTGCCGCTCGCGCCGGCGCAGAAGGCCGAGTTCGCGCAGCTGGCGCGCAGCCTGCAGAGCCAGCTCGAGGTCGCCGATTCGGTCGCACAATCGGGCGCCTACGCGGAGTAGGCGAAGCGCGAGCGCATTGCGCAAAGCGACGATCGAAGGGCCCGCATGCGCGGGCCTTCTCTTTTTCAGACGGTCACAATCGGGCGATGACTGAGCTCTACCTCGGATTGATGTCCGGCACCTCGCTCGATGGCGTCGACGGCGTGCTGGTGGATTTCGACGCGCCTGGGGCGCAGCTGCTGCGTGTCGTCGCGCACGCGCATCGACCCTTCACATCGGGGCTCGCGCACGAGCTGCTGGCGCTGAACGCGCCGGGCGAGAGCGAGCTGCACCGCGCCGCGCTCGCGGGCAACGCGCTCGTGCGCGTCTATGCGGAAGTCGTCGACACCCTGCTCGCCGCGAGCGGCGCCTCACGCGGGCAGGTGCGGGCGATCGGCGCGCACGGCCAGACCGTTCGACACCGCCCGCGCGAGTTCGACGGTCTGGGCTACACGGTGCAGCTGAACAACCCGGCGCTGCTCGCCGAGCTGACCGGCATCGACGTGATCGCCGACCTGCGCAGCCGCGACGTCGCCGCCGGCGGCCAGGGGGCGCCGCTGGTGCCGGCGTTTCATTGCGCGATGTTCGGCCGGCCCGACGCGACGATCGCCGTGCTCAACCTCGGCGGTATCGGCAACCTGACGGCCCTGCACGCCGATGGTTCGACGGTCGGCTTCGATTGCGGACCGGGCAATGCGTTGATGGACCACTGGTGCCGCGTGCACACCGGGCAGCCCTGCGATGCGGACGGCGCCTGGGCCGCATCCGGCCAGGTGATCGATCCGTTGCTCACGTCGATGCGCGCCGAACCGTATTTCGCGTTGTCGCCGCCCAAGAGCACGGGCCGCGATCTGTTCAACGCTGCGTGGCTGCAGGCGCAGCTCGCGCGCTGCGCGCCGTCGCCGCAGCCGGTCGACGTGCAGGCGACGCTCACCGAACTCACCGCAGCGACCTGCGCGGCCGACGCGCTCGCGCACGCACCCGGCGCGCGCGAACTGCTGGTCTGCGGCGGCGGCGCGTTCAACGCCGAGCTGATGCGCAGGCTCGCTGCACGCCTGCCCGGCATCGACGTGCTGCCGACCAGCGCGCGCGGGCTGCCGGCCGATCAGGTCGAGGGCTGCGCATTCGCATGGCTGGCGCGCGCGTTCATGCGGCGCGAACCGGCGAATCTTCCGAGCGTCACCGGCGCGGCGGGCCCGCGCGTGCTCGGCGCGCTGTATCCGTCGCATTGAAGAAACGCAAAAGCCGCCCGAAGGCGGCTTGAGGATTGAAGCGAAGAGGCGACAGCCTAGGCCGAGAAGCTCGAGCCGCAGCCGCAGGTCGTCGTCGCGTTCGGGTTCTTGATCACGAACTGGGCGCCCTGCAGGTCGTCCTTGTAATCGATCTCGGCGCCGGCCAGGTACTGCAGGCTCATCGCGTCGATCAACAGCGTGACGCCGTTCTTGCTCATCTGCGTGTCGTCGTCGTTGACGATCTCGTCGAACGTGAAACCGTACTGGAAGCCGGAGCAACCGCCACCCTGCACGAACACGCGCAGCTTCAGTTCGGGGTTGCCCTCTTCGTCGACCAGTTCCTTGACCTTGTTGGCGGCGCTGTCGGTGAAGACCAGCGGCACCGGCGGCTCGTCCATCGCGGCGAGCGATTGGAGGTTGTCAGTCTGGACTTTTTCAGCGATAGCGCTCATGCGGAACTCCTGCGGCAATGTGCCGATGCGCTCGATTATCCCGGATTCGACGCGGCGAGTTTGAGACCGGGCTTCTCTGCGGCACCGATCGGCCGCAGTTCACCATCAATGGTGGCGCCCGGGTGCATTTCAAGCACCTCGTATCGCACGTCGCCGACGATCACCGCCTTCGGCTGCAGCTCGAGCAGTTCGCTCGAGCGGACCGGCCCGGTGACCGACCCGTTGATGATCACGTGCCCGCCCGAGACCTTGCCCGTGACGCGGGCTTTCTCGCTGATCACGAGGATGCTCGAAGCATCGCCGGCAGCGGTCACGTCACCAAGCACCTCGCCGTCGATGCGCAAGCCTTCGGTGAAACGCAGCTCGCCGTGGATCACGGTGCCCTCGCCGACCAGCGTGCGGATGGGCGGTTGGTTCTTTTTGCCGAACATGGGAGGCTCTCCAACGTGTCAGCCTGTATCGGCCGTTTTTCGCGCCACTTAAGGCTTGATGGTCAGGCTGGCTCTCAGCGCGCCGCTCAGGTCGGTCACCCTGACCGAGACGGTTTTTACCATGGCCTGCGGTACATGATCGATCATTCCTTCGACGCGCAGATATTGTTTCAATTGCAGCGTCCGCGGACCGTCGGGCGGCGTGAAGCTCCACGGTTTGCCATCGAGCAAACCCGCCAGCGTGACCTCGTAGCGGCCCCTGAATTCGGGCGGCGTCTTGCCGGCCTGCATCATGAGCAGTTGAAAGCGCAGGTGGCCGGGCGACATGGGCTCGGCCTGCAGCCCGCGGATCGCCAAGCCCTCGCCCGCCCCGGCCGGCAGCAGGCGCTCGAAGAAGCCGAGGTCGCTCTTGATCGCGAGGCTCTCGGCCTCGGCGAGCCGGAGTTGCTGGGCGAGCTTGTCCTGCACCGCCTTCTCGGCCTTCAGCAGGCTTTCGGCGGTGTTGGCGATCGAGATCGCCTTCTCACGTTCGCCGCGCAGTTGCGCGACCTCGACGCGCAGCCGTTGCAGTTCGTCGGCCGAGTTGCGCTCGAGCCCGGCGATGGTCTTGCCGATTTCGAACGCCCACAGTGCCAGCGCGGCCGAGAAGCCGAACATCAGCGCGATCACCGCCCAGCGCAGCGGCCATGGCAGGTGGCTGCGCACGATCATGCGCGGCGCGCTGATCGACAGGCGGCGGCGCAGCAGCTTGAAACGCATCTCCGGGTCCGGCTTCTCGTCAAGGAGGCGCGATTGTAGAAGCGCCACAAAACACAAAAGCCACCCGAAGGTGGCTTGGCGTTGGGGGCGGCCGCGGGCCCAGCGCCGGGCCGCTCCCAAGCGGGCCCGCATCCCCTCGGGGGATCGGCCGACGTACCCGTCGGCCGAGGGGTGCCAGTTACCGCTTGCTGAACTGCTTGCGACGGCGCGCGCCGTGCAGACCGACCTTCTTGCGCTCGACCTCGCGCGCGTCACGCGTCACGAAACCGGCGTGCTTGAGCGGCGGCTTCAGCGTTTCGTCGTAGTCGATCAGCGCACGCGTGATGCCGTGGCGCACCGCGCCGGCCTGGCCCGATTCGCCACCACCGCGCACATTGACCTTGACGTCGAACGCGGCGTCGTTCGACGTCAGCACCAGCGGCTGACGCACGACCATGATGGAGGTCTGGCGGCCGAAATACTCGTCGACGGTCTTGCCGTTGACGATGATCTGGCCGGTGCCCTTCTTGATGAAGACGCGTGCCACCGATGACTTGCGGCGGCCGGTTCCGTAGTTCCAAATTCCGATCATTGCTGCCGCTCCTTAGATGTCCAGCACTTTGGGCTGCTGGGCAGTGTGCGGATGCGAGGCACCGGCGTACACCTTCAGCTTCTTCACCATCGCGTAGCCCAGCGGACCCTTTGGCAGCATGCCCTTGACGGCCTTCTCGATCGCGCGAGTCGGATGCTTGGCCTGCATGTCCTTGAACTTGGTCGCGTGGATACCGCCCGGGTAGCCCGAGTGCCGGTAGTAGACCTTGTCGTTGGCCTTGTTGCCGGTGACGCGGATCTTGTCGGCGTTGACGATGACGATGAAATCGCCGGTGTCGACGTGAGGCGTGTAGATGGCCTTGTGTTTGCCGCGCAAGCGGAGGGCGACTTCACTGGCCACCCTTCCGAGAACCTTATCGGTCGCGTCAATCACAAACCACTCATGCGTCACTTCGGCCGGTTTGGCGCTGAAGGTTTTCATGGTTGATTGGTTGGTTTGTCAGCCCCTGCAATGTATGCAACGCGCTCGGTTCCGCTTCTGTCGGGGACTCTCGCACGCCTCTTTCCCACGGGGCAAATCTCGGGAAAGCCTGCAACTATAGCAGAGCCGGCCCTTTCTCACTCTGGTGCGGTGCAACAATTCGGGAGTCCCGCCTAGCCGAATGCCGTAGACTGGGGTTAACCCGAATCTCCGGGAGACCTTCGCAATGAGCACCTCCGACCGACCTACTCCCTCACTCGACGCACCGCATGCAGCTGCCGGCAAGACCGGCCCGAGCTGGAGCTGGGTGCCAATTCGCTCGCTGGGCCCACGCCATCGAGAGCGCATCACGGCCCACTTGCTGGCCCTGGAAGTGAACGACCGCTATCTGCGATTCGGTTATGCAGCCACGGATGCGCAGATCTCAAAGTACGTCGACATGCTCGATTTCGAGCAGGACGAGGTGTTCGGCATTTTCAGCCGCCGCCTCGAGCTGATCGCGATGGCCCATCTGGCGCACTCGGTCGTCGCACCGAAGAAGGATGCCCCGGCGATGTCCGAATTCGGCGTCTCGGTGCTGCCGCACGCACGCAACCGCGGCTTCGGGCGGCGCTTGTTCGAGCATGCCATGCTGCATGCGCGCAACCGCGGCGTCGAAACGCTGCTGATCCACGCGCTCAGCGAAAACACCGCCATGTTGCGGATCGCGCGCAACGCCGGTGCGACGGTCGTGCGCGAAGGCTCCGAATCCGATGCCTGGCTGAAGCTGCCGCCCGACAGCTTCGCATCGCACATCGACGAGCTGGTCGAGCAACAGGCCGCGGAGCTCGACTACCGGCTCAAGGTCCACGCCCGCCAGGTCGGCGGGTTGCTGGACGCCATCACCGAAGTCAAGGCCTCGCTGAACAAGGCCACGCACGTCGCGGAAGAGTGACACTGCGGCGTGCATTCCGCACAGCGCAGGCGCGCGCGCCGGCGCGATCCGCCCACCCGAAGAAACAGAAGGTTACCGATCCAGTCACATCCGGTACAGTGCGTGATCGGGGCCGTCGCATCGACCTGGCCCCGGCTCTCTGAACCGCACTGTCCGACCATGCAAGTGCTCCCGTGGATCATTGCACTCGTTGCCCTGGGGCTGCTGGCCGTCGTGCTCGGCGTCTGGGCGCTGAAGAGCACGCCGAAGAAATCGGCCGAGCTGCCGACCGAGTGGGCGCTCGCGCCGCGGCCGGTCTTCTCGACCGACGAACGCCGCGTCTACCGCCTGCTGCGTGAAGCGCTGCCGCATCACATCGTGTTGTCGAAGCTGCCGCTGGTGCGCTTCTGCCAGCCGACCGATCCGAACGAGGTGCGTTTCTGGTTCGACCTGCTTGGCACCAGCCACGTGACCTTTGCGGTCTGCAGCGCGAACGGCCGCGTGCTCGCCGCGATCGATCTCGACACCGACCGCGGCAACTCGCGCCGCGTGATGCAGATCAAGCAGTCGGTGCTCAGCGCCTGCCGCGTGCGTTACCTGCGCTGCCCGGTCGATCAGTTGCCGTCGGTCGCCGAGCTGCAGCTGCTGGTGCCGAGCGCCAGTTCGCCGGCGCGCGGTCCGCAGCCGGCCTCGGCGCCGCCGGCCAACCTGCATCAGGCGCGCGACTCGCTGTCGACCACCGTCGCGACGCGCCGCGCCGAGCGCACCGCGCTCTGGCAAGACTCGACCGTGTTCCAGGATTCGTTCTTCGCGCCCGATTCGCGCGACGGCTTCAGCAGCAGCGAATTCGCGCCGCTGCCGAGCGCGAAGCCTTCGCGTCGCACCAGCACGCGCAGCGGCGAGCCCTCCAGCTTCGGCGGTCTCGACGACCGGGGCGCGAGCAGCGATGAGCCGAACGACGGCGCGGGCGGCGGTGTCGTCGTCGACACACCACGCTTCTCGAGCGGCTCGCGCCGCTGACCATCCCCCAACGGCCCCGGGGGTCGGCGCGTACGATGCGCGCATGACATCACCCACCGAGGCCTTTCCCGCCGGATCGCCGGCAGCGGACGCCGACGCCCCGTTCGCCGGCCTCGATCCCGATACCGTTCTCGACGCGCTCGACGCCGTCGGGCTGCGCGGCGATGGCCGGCTGCTGCAGCTCAACTCGTACGAGAACCGCGTCTTCCAGGTCTTCCTTGAGGACGGGCGTGTCATCGTGACCAAGTTCTACCGGCCGGGGCGCTGGAGCGATGCGCAGATCCTCGAAGAGCATGGGTTCGCGAACGAGCTCGCGGCGAACGAGATTCCGGTCGCCGCGGTATGGCCACTTGCGATCGACGCGGCGTCGCGCCATGCCGATCGCGTGTCAAGGCTCGGGGCGACGCTTGCGCAGCTCCAGACGCGTTCGGGCGCCTACCGCTTCAGCGTCAGCGCCCGCCTGGCCGGGCGCGCGCCCGAGCTCGAGAACGAGGGCACGCTCGAATGGATTGGCCGCTTCGTCGGGCGCATGCACGCGGTCGGCGTGCACAAGCCGTTCGAGTTTCGCCAGACCCTGGACGTGCAGACCTTCGGCTTCGACAACCGCGACTGGCTGCTCGCCCAGCGCATCATTCCGCCGGACGCCGAGCCCGGTTGGCGCCAGACCGCCGACGAAGCGCTCGCCGCGGTCAGGCAGGCCTTTGACGAAGGCGCAGCAGCGCGCACTTTGCGGCTGCACGGCGACTGCCATCTGGGCAACGTGCTGTGGGCTGCCGATGGTCCGCACTTCGTCGATCTCGACGACGCCGTCACCGGCCCGGCGACGCAGGATCTGTGGATGCTGCTCTCGGGTGACCGCGCGGCGATGACGCGCCAGCTGTCGGCCGTGCTCGAAGGCTACGAAGCCTTCATGGACTTCGACTGGCGCGAGCTGCGGCTGATCGAACCGCTGCGCACCTTGCGCATCATTCACCACAGCGCCTGGATCGCGCGGCGCTGGAACGACCCGGCGTTCCCCATCGCGTTCCCTTGGTTCGAGAGCCCGAAGTACTGGGCCGAGCAGACGACGCGGCTGCGTCAGCAGATCGACGCGATGGCCGAGCCGCCGCTCGGCAGCCTCGGCTGATCAGGCCACGAGCAGGGCGTTGACGCGCTTCACATAGGCGGCCGGATCCTCCAGCTGCCCGCCCTCGGCGAGCAGTGCCTGGTCGAACAGGATGTTCGCCAGGTCGTCGAAATGCGCGCTGCCGTCGAGGCGTTTGACCAGCGCATGCTCGGCATTGACCTCCAGCGTCGGCAGCGACTTGGGCGCGCTCTGGCCGGCCTGCTTCAACAGGCGCGCGAGGTGCCCGCTCATGTCGCCTTCCTCGACGACCAGGCAGGCCGGCGAATCGACCAGCCGGGTCGTCACGCGCACATCCTTCGCGCGCTCCTTCAGCACCTCCTTCAGCCGATCGAGCACCGGCTTGAAGGCGGTCGCGGCCTCTTCGGCCTGCTTCTTCTCGGCCTCGTCCTGCAGCTTGCCGAGATCGACGCTGCCCTTCGCGACGCTTTGCAGCGCCTTGCCGTCGAACTCGTACAGGTGGCTCAGCATCCACTCGTCGACGCGGTCGATCAGCAGCAGCACCTCGATGCCCTTCTTGCGGAAGATCTCGAGTTGCGGGCTGCTCTTCGCGGCGGCCAGGCTGTCGGCAGTGATGTAGTAGATGGCCTCCTGGCCTTCCTTCATGCGGCCGAGGTAGTCGGTCAGCGAGACGCCTTCGTCGGCATGCGTCGAGGCAAAGCGCAGCAGCTTCACGAGCCGCTCCTGGTTCGCGTGGTCCTCGCCGACGCCTTCCTTCAGCACGACGCCGAAGTCCTTCCAGAACGCCGCGTACTTGGCCTTCTCGGCCTCGTCTTCGCTGTCGGCCAGGCCTTCGAGCATGCTCAGCACGCGCTTGGTCGAGCCTTCGCGGATCGCCTTCACGTCGCGGCTTTCCTGCAGCAGCTCGCGGCTCACGTTCAGCGGCAGGTCGGCGCTGTCGATGATGCCCTTGACGAAGCGCAGGTAGACCGGCATCAGCGCCTCGGCGTCGTCCATGATGAAGACGCGCTTGACGTAGAGCTTGACGCCGCCGCGCTTGTCGCGGTTCCACAGGTCGAACGGCGCCTTGGCCGGCACGTACAGCAGCTGCGTGTACTCGCTGCGACCCTCGACGCGGTTGTGCGTGTAGGCCAGCGGCGCCTCGCTGTCGTAGCTGATCTGCTTGTAGAACTCGGTGTACTGCTCGGGCGTGATCTCGCTCTTGCTGCGTGTCCAGAGTGCGGCGGCCTTGTTGACCGGCGCCCACTCGTCCTTCAGCACCTGCTTGCCGGCCTCGGCGTCCCACTCTTCCTTGCGCATCAGGATCGGCAGCGAGATGTGGTCGGAGTACTTGCCGATGATCGACTTGAGCTTCCAGCCGTTCAGGAACTCGTCTTCGCCGTCGCGCAGGTGCAAGGTCACGCTGGTGCCGCGCGCGGCGCGCGTCAGCGGCTCGATCTCGAACTCTCCGCTGCCTTCGGAACTCCAGCGCACGCCTTCGTCGGCCGGCAGACCGGCGCGGCGCGACTCGACCGTGATCCGATCGGCGACGATGAAGCCGCTGTAGAAGCCGACGCCGAACTGGCCGATCAGCTGCGCGTCCTTCTTCTGCTCGCCCTCGAGCGCGGCGACGAACTCGCGCGTGCCGCTCTTCGCGATCGTGCCCAGGTTCGCGACCGCTTCCTCGGCCGACAGGCCGATGCCGTTGTCGGTGATCGTGATCGTCTTCGCGTCGGCGTCGAACGCGACGCGCACGTCGAGGTTCGGCGCGTCCTCGAGCAGGCCCGGGTGGTTCAGCGCTTCGAAGCGCAGCTTGTCGCAGGCATCGGAGGCGTTCGAGACCAGCTCGCGCAGGAAAATTTCCTTGTTCGAGTACAGCGAGTGGGTGACGAGGTGCAGGATCTGCTTGACCTCGGCCTGGAATGAGAGCGTCTGTTTGTCCATGATTCTTCGCGGATGCTGCCCGGGCGACACCATGCCGCCGGCAAACGCGGGATTTTGGGCCATGGACGGCCGATTTCAAGACGCCGGCGGCCCGACCGCGCCGCGCGCCGCTGTCAAGCGGGTTCGGGCAGCAGCTCGAACGTTCCCTTCTGCTGCGCCCAGGTGTCGTGCCCGGAGCCGAACCCGACCATCTTCCCCTGCGCGAGGTTCAGTGCCACCGTCAGCGTGTAGCCGCCCGCCGAGGCGTACGAGACGACGACGACGTCGTCGCTGATCGGTGCCACCGCGCCGAACTTCTCGCGATGCAGTTTCGTCGGCTCCTTGCCGTCGACGCTGCGCCAGACGACGCTGCCATCGTCGTTGAACGTGTGCTCGAAGGTCTGCCCGGCGACCGGTCCGTCGGCAAAGCGCCAGCGGATCGTGCGGCCCAGCAAGGTGGTTCGTTCGGATCGGTCGGTGGTCATCGTTCGGCTCCTGTCGCCTGTCGCGCGCAGCGCACGAACAAGTATCGGCAGTGCCCCGCGGCGCCGCGAGTCGGAGGGTGCCGCGTCGCGCCGCTGGCCGCGTCCTACAGCAGAATGCAGCATGCCGCTTCGCACCGTCACCGCCACCCGCTATGTCACGCCGCTGCGCGAAGGCGGCTCGCTGCCCGCGGTGATCGAGGCCGACGACGACGGCCTGTACGTGCTCAAGTTTCGCGGTGCCGGCCAGGGCCCGCGCGCACTGATCGCCGAGCTCGTCGCCGGCGAACTCGCGCGCGCGGCGGGCCTGCCGGTGCCGGAGATCGTGTTCGCCGAGCTCGAGCCCGAACTCGCGCGCACCGAGCCCGACCCGGAGATCCAGGACCTGATCCGCGCCAGCGCCGATCTCGTGCGCGGCAGCGGCGGCCTGAACCTCGCGCTCGACTACCTGCCCGGTTCGGTCACGTTCGACGCGCTCGCGATGCAGCCCGACCCCGAGCTCGCGTCGCGCATCGTCTGGTTCGATGCCTTCGTCAGCAACCTCGACCGCACCGCGCGCAACACCAACATGCTGGTCTGGCACGGCAAGCTCTGGCTCATCGACCACGGCGCCTCGCTGTACTTCCACCACGACTGGCGCGACCACCTCGCGCGGGCCACGAGCCCATTCGCACTGATCAAGGACCACGTGCTGCTGCCGTTTGCCAGCGCGCTCGACGCGGCCGATGCGTGGATGACCGCACAGCTCACGCCGCCGCGCATCGCGGCGATCGTGCAACTCATTCCCGACACCTGGCTCGAAGATGAACCGACGTTCGCGAGCAAGGTGGTCCACCGCGACGCCTATCTGCAGTACCTGACGCAGCGGCTCGCTGCGCCGCGCGCGTTTTTCGAGGAGGCCGTCCGTGCCCGTACACAGCACGTATGACTACGCGATCGTGCGCGTCGTGCCGCGCGTCGAGCGCGGCGAGTTCATCAACGCCGGCGTGATCCTCTCGTGCGCCGAGCGGGGACTGCTGCAGGCCGCGATCGATCTCGACGAGCCGCGCCTGCTCGCGCTCGACCCGGGCGCCGACCTGCCCGGCATCCGCGCCGCGCTCGCCGCGATCCCGTTGATCTGCGCCGGCGGCGAGGCGGCGGGCGCACTCGGCCGTCTGTCGACGCGCGAGCGCTTCCACTGGCTGGTCGCGCCGCGCAGCTCGAGCATCCAGACCTCGGCGGTGCACACCGGCCGCTGCGAAGCGCCGGGGCGGATGCTCGACGCGCTGATGCGCAAGATGGTGCGGCGGCCGGCACCGCCGGCGACCCGGCCCGATCAGCCGGCGGCGTAGCTCGCCATGGCCTCGCCGAGGCGGATCGTTCGCGCCGGCGCCCAGTCGGGGTTGAACTGCAGCCGCGCCTTCGGGAACAGCATCACGACCGTCGAGCCGAGCAGGAAGCGCCCCATCTCGTCGCCCTGCTTCAGCACGACCGGCTTGTCGTCGTAGCGCCACTCGCGCACCTCGGCGACGCGCGGCGCGTTGACGACGCCATGCCACACGGTCGCCATGCTGCCGACGATGGTTGCGCCGACGAGCGTCAGCACGAACGGCCCGCGTGCCGATTCGAACACGCAGACGACGCGCTCGTTGCGCGCGAACAGCCCCGGCACGACCCGCGCCGTCACCGGGTTCACCGAGAACAACTCGCCCGGCACATGGATCATGCGCAGCAGCCGGCCGTCGCACGGCATGTGGATGCGGTGGTAGTCCTTCGGGCTCAGGTAGAGCGTCGCGAAGTGGCCGTCGACGAACTGCGCGGCGAGGGACGCGTCGCCGCCGACCAGCGCGGTCGTCGAATACGCATGGCCCTTGGCCTGGAAGATCTGGTCGCGCCGGATCGGGCCGAACTGGCTGATCGCACCGTCGACCGGGCAGACCAGGTCGGCCGCCGCGAGCGGCCGCACGCCCGGCTTCAACGCGCGCGTGAAGAACTCGTTGAAGCTCGGGTAGCTCGCGATGTCGGGATTCGCCGCTTCGCTCATGTCGACGCCGTACTTCGCGACGAAGCCGCGGATCAGCTTCGTCGTGCGCGGCCCCCAGCGGCGCGACGCGCGCCAGCCGGCGTAGCGCGTCAGCGCGCGCTTCGGGAGCATGTATTGCGGGAGCACTTTGAGGCGATCGGACACGGGGGCGGCGCGCGAGTGAAGACGCGGGATTGTATCGACGGGTCCCGCCGATGAAGGTGTCCGGATCCGGCCAGCGCCGACACCGTTGCGCGCCTATCTTCGGGCTTCAACAGGAGACGTCCCATGACCCCCGAGCAGAACAAGCAAGCCGTGATCCAAGCCTGGAAGAGCTTCGCGAGCCGCGACCCGGCGCGCGTCGCAGAAGCCTTCACGCCCGACGCCGAATGGCTCGCGCCGGCCGACAACGCGACGGCCGTCGCGCTGCACAGCGTCGGCCACATGATCGGCCGCGAGCGCATCGTGCGCTTCCTCACCGAGGAATTCCAGACGCTGTTCGTCGCCGACGTGAAGGTCGAGTGGCGCAGCCTGTTCGCCGAGGGCGACACCGTGATCATGGAACACCGCTTCCAGGGGCGGCTCGCCAACGGCCGCCACTACGACAACGACTACGCGTTCTTCATCGAGATGAGGGACGGCCGCATCCACCGGCTGCGCGAATACATGGACACGCAGCGCGGTCACCGGATGATCTTCGGCACGCACTGAACGGGCCGCGCCGCGGGGCGGCGAAGCTGGACTACAGTGGCCGGCATCGCCGAGGAACAACGATGCCCGCAGCTGAACCCGCCACCGCGCCCGCCCACCTGGCCCACTGGCCGCCGGCGCTGCCGCAGCACCTGACGCTGCCCGAGACCAACCTGTTCCACAACGTCGAGGTCGCGGCGGCGCGCTACCCGGACAAGCCCTTCATCGTCTTCTACGACTCGCTCATCACGTTCCGCGAATTCCGAGACGAGGCCGAGCGCATCGCCGGCTTCCTGCAGCACGATTGCGGCGTGCGCGCCGGCGACCGCGTGCTGCTGTACATGCAGAACAGCCCGCAGTGGATCGTCGCGTTCTACGCGATCCTGCGCGCCAATGCGGTCGTCGTGCCGGTGAACCCGATGAACCGCACCGAGGAGCTGCGCCACTACGTGCGCGACACCGGCGCGACGACCGCCTTCGTGCCGCAGGACCTGGTCGAACAGATGCAGCCGCTGCTCGGCGGCCCGGGTCACACTGAAGGCAGCGAGCGCGGCCTGCGGCACCTGATCGTCGCGACCTACAGCGATTGCCTGAAGCAGCCGACCGACCTGAACGTGCCGGAGTTCGTCGCCGAACGGCGCCGCCGCTTCGACGACGCCGGCATCACGCCGTGGGCCGACGCGCTCGCGCGCCATCTGCGGCCGGGCGCGCTGACGCAAGGCGCCGACGACCTCGCGGTGATGCCCTACACCTCGGGCACGACGGGCGCGCCGAAAGGCTGCATGCACACGCACCGCAGCGTGATGAGCACGCTGGTCGGCGGCGTCGAGTGGTTCCAGCGCACGCAGGATTCGGTCTTCCTGACGGTGCTGCCGCTGTTCCACGTCACGGGGCTGTCGGGCAGCATGAACGGCCCGCTGTACGCCGGCGCGACGATCGTCGTGCTGCCGCGGTGGGACCGCGACACCGCCGCACTGTGCGTGCAGCGCTACCGGGTCAACACCTTCCAGGCGATCTCGACGATGCTGGTCGATTTCCTGTCGAATCCGAAGCTTGCCGACCACGACCTGAGCAGCCTGCGTGTCGTGCGCGGCGGTGGCGCGGCGATGCCGGCGGCCGTCGCCGCGAAGCTGTTCGAGCTGACCGGCCAGCGCTACATCGAGGGCTACGGCATGAGCGAGACGATGGGCGCGACCCACATCAACCCGATGCACCGCCCGAAGCCGCAGTGCCTGGGCATTCCGGTGTTCGATGTCGACGCCCGCGCGATCGACCCGGCGACGCTGCGAGAAGTGCCGCAGGGCGAGACCGGCGAGGTCGTCGTCGCCGGCCCGCAGGTGATGCGCGGCTACTGGAACGACGCAGCCGCGACCGCGCAGGCCTTCATCGAGATCGACGGCAAGCGCTTCCTGCGCACCGGCGATCTCGCGATGGTCGATGCCGACGGGTACTTCTTCATGGTCGACCGGCTGAAGCGGATGATCAACGCGTCGGGCTACAAGGTCTGGCCGGCCGAGGTCGAGGCGCTGCTCTACCACCACCCGGCGATCCTCGAAGCCTGCGTGATCGCGGCCCGTGACGCGAAGCGCGGCGAGACCGTCAAGGCGCTGGTCGTGCTGAAGGAAGACCAGCGCGGCCGGGTCACCGAACGGCAGGTCATCGACTGGGCGCACGCGCACATGGCGGCGTACAAGAGCCCGCGGATAGTCGAGTTTGTACTGTCACTGCCGAAGTCGGGATCGGGCAAGGTGCAATGGCGCGAGCTGCAGGAGCGCGAGCTCGCACCACGCGGCGAGCACGGCCGCTGAACAAGACCACCCACCGGAGACCGACGCGATGACGATCCACGACACTCACGCGCTGCGCCGCCGCAGCGTGCTGCTCGGCGCCGCCGCGCTCGCCGCGCCGTTCGGCGCACGGGCGCAGGCCTTTCCGGGCAAGCCGATCACGCTGATCGTGCCGTGGCCGGCCGGCGGCTCGACCGACCGGCATCTGCGCGCGCTCGCCGAGATCGCCGCCAGGAACCTCGGCCAGAACGTCATCGTCGAGAACCGCCCGGGCGGCGGCGGCACGACCGGCCCGGGCACGATGGCGCTGACCGCGAAGCCCGACGGCTACACGATCGCGCAGTACCCGATGGGCATGGTGCGGCTGCCGCACATGCAGAAGGTGCCATGGGATCCGTTGAAGGACTTCAGCTTCATCATCGGCATCAGTGGCTACACCTTCGGCTTCACGGTGCGCGCCGACTCGCCGTACAAGACCTTCAACGAGTACATCGAGGCCGCACGCAAGGCGCCCGGCAAGATCGACTACGGCTCGACCGGCACCGGCACCTCGCCGCACCTGCTGATGGAAGAGCTCGCCGGCAATGCGAAGGTCGAGCTGAACCACGTGCCGTTCAAGGGCAACGCCGACCTGACGCAGGCGCTGCTCGGCGGCCATGTGATGGCGATGAGCGACGCGACCGGCTGGGACAAGTTCGTCGACGGCGGCCAGATGCGCCTGCTCGTCACCTTCGGCGAGCAGCGCACCAGGCGCTGGCCGGCGGTGCCGACCGCGAAGGAGCTCGGCTACAGCGTCGTCTCGACCTCGCCGTACGGCCTGGTCGGCCCGAAAGGCATGGACCCGGCCGTCGCGAAGACCTTGCACGACGCCTTCAAGAAGGCGATGGACGATCCGAAGCACGTGGAGCTGCTGGCGCAGCTGAACCAGGATCCCTGGTACCGCAGCGGCGACGACTACGCGAAGTGGGCACGCGAGCAGTTCGCGAAAGACAAGGCGCTGATCGAACGCCTCGGCCTCGCGCCGAAGTGACCGTCAGCGCCGCAGATCGTCGAACAGGTCGGGCTTGTCGGTCTTCGGTGCCACGTCCTGCGTTCCCGGACTGGGCCAGCGCTCTTCGAGATGGCGCGCGACCCAGTCCTTGCAGCCCAGGCCGACCGCCAGCGCCGCCGCGAACACCAGTCCGGCGAGCACGATCAGGAAGCTGTCGCGCACGATCGGGCCGCCGATGTTGACCTGGTCGAGCGCGATCAGCGCGACGAACGCGAGGATCGCGTAGCGCGCGAGCCGGCCCAGCAGCTCGCCGTCGTGCAGGCCGACGTTGCGCGTGTACGCGATCACCGTCGTACCGATGAAGCGCGCGAAGTAGCTGCCGAACGCGAGCACGATCAGCGCGACGAACACGTTCGGCACGAACAGCACGACGCGGTGCAGCAGGTCGGTGATGTAGGTCAGCCCGAGGCCGTTGCACGCGATGATCAGCGCGGCGAGGATCACGAGCCAGTAGACGAGCAGCCCGAAGATGCCGTTCGTGTCGACCTGCAGGCCGCCCTGGCGCAGGAAGCCGTCCATGCCGGCGCGCTCGGTGAGCACGTGGAAGTTGATCGTGCGCAAGGCCTTGACGACCGTGAAGCGCGCCAGCTTCGCGACCAACCAGCCGCCGACCAGCACCACCACCGCGAGCAGCAGCCGCGGCAGGAACACGCCGATCTGCGACAGGAAGGCGCGCACCGGTTCGAACAGCATGTCGACGCTTTGCATGACGGTTCTCCTTGACCTGATCAGCCGGCGGCACCGGGCTCGCCGAGCAGCGCCCGGATGCCCTGCAGCGGCACGACGACCCAATCAGGCCGGTTGCCGAGTTCGTAGCGAAGCTCGTAGAGCGCCTTCTCGAGCTCGAACAGGCCGAGCAGCCCGCTGCCCGGCTCGACGGGAACCGCCGCAAGCGCGCTCGGCAGCGCCTGCCGGTAGCCGGCCAGGAATGCGGCTCGCGTCTGCGCCTCCCAGGCCTGCGCATGCGGCGTCAGCTTGTCGAGTTCGTCGCTGCTGTGTGCGACCTCGCGCAGTGCGCTCCAGTGCGCATAGTTGAACGAGCGCAGCATGCCGGCCACGTCGCGCAGCGAGGAGCCCTTGCCGCGTCGGTCTTCGAAGGGCCGTGCCGGTTCGCCCTCGAAGTCGATGATGACGAAGTCGTTGCGCGTGACGAGCACCTGGCCCAGGTGGTAGTCGCCGTGATGGCGGATCTTGACGCCGCCGGGGGTCGGCACCGCCAACGCCGCGATGCGAGCCTGCATGCGCTCGCGTTCCGGCAGCAGCGCGCGCGCCAGCTCGCGCGGGCCGTCGGCAAGCTGGTCGAGCTGGGCCTGCAGCAGATCGAAGCTCGCGGCGGCCTCGTCGAGCGCGCGGCGGCGCAGCGCCTCGACATCGTCGGCGCTCAACGGTTCGGGATCGAACCCGGCGTCACCGGTCGACCGGGCCAGCGCCGCATGCAACTCGGCGCTGCGCAGGCCCAGCGTGTGCACCAGCGCGAGATAGGCACCGTGCACGTCGGGTGGCACCGCTTCCGCGGCGGTGCGCAGCGGCTCGAGGAAGCGGCCGAGGTAGGCGAGCGTGTACGACCAGCCGTCGCCCTGGTTCGCGACGAAGGCCTGCACCAGCGCGAGGGTCACGGCCACGCCGTTCGCCGAGGTGTACTCGAGCGAGCCGGCGACCGGCACGCAGTTCCGGTAATGGGCCACGTCGGTGAGGTAGCGGCCGACTTCGAGCTCGGGGTTCACGCCGCTGCGCAGTCGCCGGTAGCCCTTCAGGAACAGGCGGTCGCCGAGCGTGACGATGGTGTTGCTGCTCTGCGCCTGCGGCCGCGATACCGGCAGCGCGGCGAGATCCGGGCCGGCGATCGACGCATACGCCGCGGTCGGCCGGAAATGCAGCTGGCCGCTCGCGGTCGGCAGCTCGAGCCCGGCGCCGATCGCGGCGACGACGGCGCGGCAGAAACCCTCGTCGGCAAACGCGTCGCCCATCACGCCGACATTGGCCTGCTGGCGCACCTTGGCCAGCGCCGCCGCGGTGACGCTCTTCAGCCGCTCCTCGTCGTGGTCTTCCCAGGCCAGCGCGAGCGGCGCGAAGTAGCCTGAACGCTCGCTCGGGCCCTCGACATCGATCAGCGGCAGCAGCCAGCCGTCGTCGCCCTGCTGCCAGTGCGCGTAGTCGGCGAGGCGCGCACGGGTGACCGGCGTGCCCTTGGTCGCGTACCAGCGCTGCGCCTCGATGTAGCGCGGCAGCGCCTCGGTCTCGAACTGCAGGCGCAGCCGCTCGGCCATGCCGATGCGCCAGGGCATCACGCGCTCGCGGAACAGGCTGGTCCAGCCGTCGAACAGCACCAGCGTCGGCCGCTCCTCGAGGGCCGCGTGTTCCTCGTGCCAGTGCGGCGGCGCCGCATCGAGGGTCAGGCGGAACCAGTAGAAGCCGTAGCCCGGCAGTGTCAGCAGGTAGGGCAGCTCGCCGATCGGCGGGAACGCGGTGCGGCCCAGCAGCTCGACCGGCACCCGGCCCTTGAAGCGCGACAGGTCGAGCTCGACCGGCTGCGCCGAGCGGCTCAGGTTGCACACGCACAGGATGCTGTCGTCGCCGTATTCGCGCAGGTAGGCGAGCACCTTGCGGTTGCCCGGCGACAGGAAGCGGCGCTGGCCGCGCCCGAACGCGTGGCTGGTCTGGCGCACCGCGAGCATGCGCTTGGTCCAGTTCAGCAGCGAACTCTGGTCGCGCGTCTGGGCCTCGACGTTGAGCGCCTCGTAGCCGTACATCGCATCCATGATCGGCGGCAGGTACAGGCGCTGCGGGTCGGCGCGCGAGAAGCCGGCGTTGCGGTCGGGGCTCCACTGCATCGGCGTGCGCACGCCGTTGCGGTCGCCGACGAAGACGTTGTCGCCCATGCCGATTTCGTCGCCGTAGTAGATGATCGGCGAGCCCGGCATCGACAGCAGCAGGCTGTTCATCAGCTTGACGCGATCGGGATCGTTCTCCATCAGCGGCGCCAGGCGCCGGCGGATGCCGAGGTTGATGCGCGCGCGCGGGTCGATCGCGTAGGTGCGGTACATGTAGTCGCGCTCGCGGCTCGTCACCATCTCGAGCGTCAGCTCGTCGTGGTTGCGCAGGAAGATCGCCCACTGGCAGTTCTCGGGGATGTCCGGCGTCTGCTGCATGATCTCGACGATCGGGTAGCGGTCTTCCTGGGCGATCGCCATGTACATGCGCGGCATCAGCGGGAAGTGATACGCCATGTGGCATTCGTCGCCGTCGCCGAAGTACTCGCGCACGTCTTCGGGCCACATGTTGGCCTCGGCCAGCAGGAAGCGGTTGCGGTAGCGCGCGTCGATCGCGGCGCGCAGCTGCTTGATGACCTGGTGCGTTTCGGGCAGGTTCTCGCAGCTCGTGCCGTCGCGCTCGACGAGGTAGGGAATCGCGTCGAGCCGGAAGCCGTCGACGCCCATGTCGAGCCAGAAGCGCATGGTCTTGAAGACCGCCTCGAGCACGAGCGGGTTGTCGTAGTTCAGGTCCGGCTGGTGGCTGAAGAAGCGGTGCCAGAAATAGGCCTTCGCGACCGGGTCCCAGGTCCAGTTCGAGGTCTCGGTGTCGGTGAAGATGATGCGCGTGCCGCGGTACTTCTGGTCGGTGTCGCTCCAGACGTAGAAATCGCGCTCGGGCGAGCCGGGCGGGGCCTTGCGCGCGGCCTGGAACCACGGGTGCGCGTCGGAGGTGTGGTTGATGACCAGCTCGGTGATGATCCGCAGCCCGCGCTTGTGCGCCTCGTCGAGCATCTCGCGAAAATCGGCCAGCGTGCCGTACTGCGGGTGCACATCGTCGTAGCTCGCGATGTCGTAGCCATCGTCGCGCAGCGGCGACGGGTAGAACGGCATCAGCCAGATCGTGTTGACGCCGAGTTCCTTGACGTAGTCGAGCTTCGAGGTCACGCCTTTGAAGTCGCCGACGCCATCGGCGTCGGAATCGAAGAAGGCCTTGACGTTGAGCTGGTAGATGACGGCGTCCTTGTACCAAAGCGGGTCGGCAGTGGTGTCGATCTCGCGCTGTTCGGGATCGACGATGGCCAAGGGTGCGTCCATTGCGGGGCGGCGTCTGCCTTAAAGGAAGTAGTCGAAGTCACGCTCGCTGCGCACGCGGCGGCGCAGCACGAACACATGCGCCGGCGCGCGCGCCGGGTCGAGCCGCACGAAGCGGCGCGGGCCCTGCCAGACGAAGCGCTGGTTGGCCAGCAGATCGTGCATCTGGAACGACTGCGCCAGATCGAGGTCGAGTTCGGCCGCCGCGAGATCGATCCAGCCCGACTGCGCATTGTGCGGGTCGAGATTGACGACGCACAGCACGATGTTCTCGTCGCCTCCGGCACCGCTGCGCTTCACGTAGGCGATCAGCTGATCGTTGTCGACCGGCACGAAGCGCAGGCTGTGGTCGGCCTGCAGCGCCGGGTTCTCGCGCCGGATGCGGTTGATGCGCGCAATGAACGGTGCGAGGCTCTCGGCACGCGTCAGGTCCCAGTGGCGCAACTGGTACTTCTCGGAGTCGCGGTACTCCTCGCTGCCCGGCTCGCGCGGGTCGCCCTCGAGCAGCTCGTAGGCCGGCCCGTAAATGCCGTAGTTGGCCGCCAGCGTCGCCGCCAGCACCAGCCGCATCATGAACACCGCCCGCTCGCCGCCGTGCAGGTGCTCGTTCAGGATGTCGGGCGTGTTCGGCCAGGCGTTCGGGCGAAAGTATTCGCGCCCCGGCCCCTGCGCGAGCTCGGTGAAGTACGCGATCAGCTCCGGCTTCGTGTTGCGCCACGTGAAGTAGGTGTACGACTGCGTGAAGCCGACCTTCGCGAGCCGGTGCATCACCTTCGGCCGCGTGAAGGCCTCGGCGAGGAAGATCACGTCCGGGTGCTCGCGCTGGATCTCCTCGATGACCCATTCCCAGAAGCCGAAGGCCTTGGTGTGCGGGTTGTCGATGCGGAAGATGCGCACGCCCTCGCCGACCCAGTGCTCGAGCACGCCCTTCAGTTCGAGCCAGAGCGCGCGCCAGTCCTCGCACTCGAAGTTGAACGGGTAGATGTCCTGGTACTTCTTCGGCGGGTTCTCGGCGTACTGCACCGTGCCGTCGGGGCGCCAGCGGAACCACTGCGGATGCGCCTTCACGTACGGGTGGTCGGGCGCGCACTGGAACGCGATGTCCAGCGCGATCTCGAGGCCGTGGCGCGCGGCCTCGGCGACCAGGTGGCGAAAGTCTCCGGGCGTGCCGAGCGCCGGCAGGATCTGCTTGTGCCCGCCCTCGGCCGCGCCGATCGCCCATGGGCTGCCGACGTCGTCGGGCCCCGCGGCCAGCGTGTTGTTGGGGCCCTTGCGCTTGTCGCGGCCGATCGGGTGGATCGGTGGCAGGTAGAGCACGTCGAAGCCCATCCCGGCGACGTAGGGCAGCCGCGCCTCGACGTCGCGGAAGGTGCCATGGCGCCCCGGCTCGCTCGACGCCGAGCGCGGGAACAGCTCGTACCAGCTGCTGAAGCGCGCACGCGGACGGTCGACGGTCAGCGGCAGCTCTGCCGGAAAACGCAGCTCGAGGCGGCGATCCGGGTGGCGCGCCGCGGTCGCCGCCAGCGCCGCGTCGAGCGCGATCGCCTTCAGTGCCGGGGCATCGGCCGCGCTCGCGTCGACGGCGCGCGCATCGAGCGCGATCGCCCACTCGGCCAGCGCCGCCCGATCGGCGCCGTCGGCGCGCTGCGCGGCGGCATCGATCAACAGCGCGCCGCTGCGCGCCGCGACGCGGATGTCGTCGGGATCGACGCGCCGCTCGAGTTCGTGCCGCCACGACTCGAACGCGTCGACCCAGGCGCAGACCGTGTAGCGATAGCGGCCGGGCGCCGGCGCGCTGAAGCCTGCATGCCAGACGTCGTTCGGTCGTGCGCGCATCGGCACCTCGTGCCACGCCGTGTCGCCTTCGGCGCGCCACAGCAGCAGCACGCGCAGCAGGTCGTGGCCGTCGGTGAAGCAATGCGCCTCGACCTCGAGGCGTTCGCCCGCGACGCGCTTGACGGCGAAGCGCCCGCCGTCGACGGTCGGGAGCACCGCGTCGACGACGGCACGGCGGCGGCCGTCGACGGCGGTGTCGAGCAGCGAGGCGGCAGATGGCCGGGTTCGGGTTTCAGTCATGGGGCTTCGTGTCGAAGGACGATGGTCGAGAGCGGCGGCAGCACCAGGTTCAGCGAGTGGCTGCGTCCGTGCGCGCCGATCGGCGCCGCCTCGACGCCGCCCAGGTTGCCCCAGCCGGCACCGCCGTAGTCGCGTGCGTCGCTGTTCAGCACTTCGCGCCAGATGCCGCCAGCGGGCACCCCGACGAGGTAGTTCTCGCGCGGGACCGGCGTGAAGTTGCAGACCGCGAGCAGCCGCGCGCCGCCGTCGCGCGGCTTGCGCAGGAACGCGATCACGCTCGCCGGCGCATCGTCGGACTCGATCCACTCGAAGCCTTCGGGCGCGAAGTCGATCTGCCACAGCGCCGGCTCGGCGCGGTACAGCCGGTTCAGCGCCTGCACGAAGCGCATCACGCCGGCGTGCTCGGGGCGCTCGGCGACCCACCACTCGAGCTCGCCGTCATGCGTCCATTCGCGCCGCTGCGCGAACTCGCCGCCCATGAACAGCAGCTTCTTGCCCGGGTGCGCCCACATCAGACCGTAGAGCGCGCGCAGGTTCGCGAACATCTGCCAGTCGTCGCCCGGCATCTTGGCCGTAAGCGAGCCCTTGCCGTAGACCACTTCGTCGTGCGAGAGCGGCAGCACGAAATTCTCGTTGAACGCGTAGACGAGCGAGAACGTGAGCCGGCCGTGATGGTGGCGGCGATGGATGGGGTCTTCCTTCAGGTAGGCCAGCGTGTCGTGCATCCAGCCCATGTTCCATTTCAGGCCGAAGCCGAGCCCGCCCATCTCGGTGGGCCGCGAGACCATCGGCCACGCGGTCGACTCCTCGGCGACCATCATCACGTCGGGATGAGCGGCGTAGACCGCGCGGTTGAGCTCCTGCAGGAACGCGATCGCCTCCAGGTTCTCGTGGCCGCCGTGGCGATTCGGGACCCATTCGCCGGGCCGGCGCGCGTAGTCGAGGTAGAGCATCGACGCGACCGCATCGACGCGCAGCCCGTCGAGGTGATAGGTCTCGAGCCAGAACCGCGCCGACGACAGCAGGAAGCTGCGCACCTCGCCGCGGCCATAGTTGAAGATGCTCGAGTTCCATTCCGGGTGAAAGCCCTGGCGCGGATCGGCGTGCTCATACAGGTGCGTGCCGTCGAAGAACTGCAGCCCGTGTTCGTCGGTCGGGAAATGCGAGGGCACCCAGTCGAGCAGCACGCCGATGCCGCGCTGGTGCAGGTGGTCGACGAAGTACATGAAGTCCTGCGGCGTGCCGTAGCGGGCGGTCGGCGCGAAGTAGCCGGTGGTCTGGTAGCCCCACGAGCCGTAGAACGGGTGCTCGGTGATCGGCATCAGCTCGACGTGCGTGAAGCCCATCGCGACGACGTGATCCGCCAGCGCATGCGCCAGTTCGCGGTAGCTGAGCCAGCGGCCGTCGCTGCGCCGCCACGAGCCGGCATGCAGCTCGTAGATCGCGAGCGGCGCATCGAGCGCGTTGTGCGCGGCGCGCGCGGCCATCCAGTCGGCATCGCGCCAGCGGTAGCCGAGCTCCCAGGCCCGCGACGCGGTCGCCGGCGGCTCCTCGGCCCAGACCGCGAACGGATCGGCCTTGTCGGCCGCATGCCCGTGCTGGTTCGACACGACGCGGTACTTGTAGGCCTGCCCGCGCCGCACCTGCGACACCCGGCCCTGCCAGACGCCGCTGTCATCCGGGCGCCGCGTCAACGGCGACGCGCCGGGCTGCCAGCCGTTCCATTCGCCGATCACCGAGACCTCGGCCGCGTTCGGCGCCCAGACGCCGAAATCGGCGCCGCCTTCGGCGCCGAGCAGGTGGCAGCCGAGGCTCTCATGCAGCTGCGCATGCGTGCCGTCGCGAAACCGCTGCACGTCGAGCTCGCTCGCTTCGATGGCGCCGCCCGACAGGCTGACGGGCGGCTCCGGTCGTTGGGTCTTCTTGATTCGATTCACAGGCTCTCCTGGCGATCGCACCGCGCTCCGAACCGTGGTTATCGCAAAATCCGCGGCCTCGTGCGGTGAGGGGATGTGTCCGGATCGCAAAATGGTCCGGACTGGTTTCTCCCGCCAGCGCCCGGCAAGCGGGAGGCCCGCGACGCTTTTTCGAGGTTTGCATGCTCATCTACCAGGTCTACCCGCGCAGCTTCCAGGACAGCAACGGCGACGGCATCGGCGATCTGCCCGGCATCGCCGCCCGGCTCGAGTACATCAAGCGCCTCGGCGTCGACATGGTCTGGATCGGCCCGGTGTTCAGGTCGCCTATGCGCGATTTCGGCTACGACGTGGCCGACTACCGCAGTGTCGACCCGGTCTTCGGCAGCCTTGCCGACCTGCGCGACGTGATCGCTCGCGCCCGGCAACTCGACATCGGCGTGATGCTCGACATGGCGGTCTCGCACACCTCCGACCACCATCCCTGGTTCGAGGCCAGCCGCCGGCGCGAAGACGGCAAGGACGACTGGTACCTGTGGGCCGATGCACTGCCCGACGGCTCGCCGCCGAACAACTGGCTGTCGGTCTTCGGCGGCGGCGCCTGGGAGTGGGATGCGACGCGCCGCCAGTACTACTTCCACACCTTTCTCGACAGCCAGCCGGACCTGAACTTCCACCACCCCGATGTCCAGCAGCAGGCGCTCGACGAGATGCGCTTCTGGCTCGAGCTCGGCATCGCCGGGTTCCGCTTCGACGCCTGCAACCACTACTTCCAGGACCAGGCCCTGCGCAGCAATCCGCCGGCCCCCGGTGGTGCCGAGCATGCGCTGCACCCGTACGGCTTCCAGCAGCATCGGTACGACAAGAACCGCCCGGAGGTGCCAGCCTTCCTGGTCCGCGTGCGCGAGTTGCTCGATCGCTACGGCGCCTACTCGGTCGCCGAGGTCGGCGGCAGCGACGGCGCGCAGCTCGCGATCGAGTATGTCGCGCCCGGCCTGCTGCACAGCGCCTACAGCTTCGACCTGCTGCGCGCCTCGCACAGCGCGGCCTATGTGCGCGGCATCCTCGAGCGGCTCGACGTGGAAATGCCCGGCCCCGGCGTCGCCTGTCACGCACTGAGCAACCACGACAAGCCGCGCGTCGCGAGCCGCTGGGGCGAGGGCCGCGATCCCGCCGCGGTGGCGCGCCAGATGCTGGCGCTGCTCGCCTGCCTGCGCGGCACGATCTGCCTGTACCAGGGCGAGGAACTCGGCCTGACCGAGGCCGACGTGCCGTTCGAGCGCCTGCAGGACCCCTACGGCAAGCGCTTCTGGCCGCGCTTCAAGGGCCGCGACGGCTGCCGCACGCCGCTGCCATGGAACGCCGGCCCGCACGCCGGTTTCAGCAGCGCCGAGCCGTGGCTGCCGATGCCGCCCGAGCACGTCGCGCTGAACGTCGCGGCGCAGGAGGCCGACCCGCACTCGGTGCTCAACTTCGCATGCCAGGTCTTCGCGCTGCGCCGCACCCGACCCGAACTGCACGCCGGCAGCCTGGCCTTCAACGCGACCGCGGACGAGACTGCGCGTGGCTTGCTGGGCTTCGAACGGCAGGCGAACGGCATTACGCTCACCTGCCTGTTCAACCTCGGCGACGAGCCCTTGAGCGTGGCCGCACTGGCGCCCGACCGAATCCTGCTCTGCGGCGCGCTGCGGCAGACGCCGGCGCATACCGTGCTCGAGCGCAACGGCTTCGCGATCGCGGTAGCGGCGCGGTGACCGCAGCGGTGGCGGGTACAGTGTCGAGCATCGCCGCGGCCCGGCCGCATCCACTTCTGCTTCTGAACCCATGTCCAACCTGATCGTGCACGGCGGCACGCCGTTGCGGGGCCGCATCACCCCGTCGGCGAACAAGAACGCGGTGCTGCCCGTGCTCTGCGCCACGCTGCTCAGCGGCGAGCCGCTGCGCCTGCACGGCGTGCCCGACATCACCGACGTGCGCAAGATCCTCGAGATCTTTCGCAGCTTCGGCAGCGCGGTGCAGATGGACCACGCGACCGGCACGCTCGAGCTGCATCACCACGCGACCGTGTTCGACGCGGCGCGCCACCGGCTGCCCGAAGAGATGCGCTCGTCGATCATGCTGGTGCCGCCGCTGCTGGCGCGCTTCGGCATTGCGCGCCTCGAGGACAACGTCAAGGGCTGCACGCTCGGCGTGCGCGAGATCGATCCGCACGTCGATGTCTTCCGCCGCTTCGGCGGCGAGGTCGAGCGCGTCGACGGCTCGCTGCTCGTGCGCCGTGCCGGCCGCTTGACGCCGACCGAGCACTGGCTCGACTACGCCTCGGTCACGACGACCGAGAACTTCGTGCTGTGCGCGGCCGCGGCGAGCGGCACGTCGACGCTGACGAACGCGGCGTCGGAGCCGCACGTGCAGGAGTTCTGCCGCTTCATGACGATGATCGGCGTGCGCATCGACGGCATCGGCACCTCGCGCCTGACGGTGCACGGCGGCAGCGCGCTGAGCGGCGGCGAGTTCAGCTTCGACGAAGACTTCCACGAGATCACGACCTTCCTCGCGCTCGGCGCGATCACCGGCGGCGATGTCGTCGTGCGCAACGGCGCGCCGGGCAACTTTCCGCTGATCGACCGCACGTTCGCGAAGTTCGGCGTGCAGATCACGCACGAGGACGGCTGGTCTCGCGCCAGCCGCAGCGGCCCGCTGAAGGTGCAGACGCCGTTCACCCCCAACGTGCTGACGAAGGTCGAGGCCGCGCCGTGGCCGTATTTCCCGGTCGACCTGCTGCCGATCTTCATCGCGCTGGGCGTGTGCGCGCAGGGCAACGCGATGTTCTGGAACAAGGTCTACGACGGGGCGCTCGGCTGGACCGGCGAGCTGTCGAAGTTCGGCGCCCATGTGTTCTCGTCGGATCCGCACCGGCTCATCACCTTCGGCGGCAACCCGCTGACGCCGGCGGTGGTCGAGAGCCCCTACATCATCCGCGTCGCGATCGCGCTGTTCATGGTCGCAGCCAGCATCGAGGGCCGCTC
This sequence comes from Rhizobacter sp. P5_A1, assembly GCF_056400745.1. NCBI lineage: Bacteria > Pseudomonadati > Pseudomonadota > Betaproteobacteria > Burkholderiales > Sphaerotilaceae > Rhizobacter > Rhizobacter sp. P5_A1. Next base: position 9,148 of record NZ_JBFUKR010000015.1, on the reverse strand, counting down.
CGAGATCCGCAACGCGATACCGATCCGGCGCGCGCATCCGCGCTTCGTCGAGAACCTGCGCGGCCTCGGCGTGCAGGTCGAATGGACGAGCGAGGAGTGACGGCATGAACGACGACCCCGCGTACCGAACCCTCGGCGCGCTGCTGCGCGAACACGCGCGCGCCCGGCCCGAGCAGGCCGCGCTCGTGCAGGGCGACACGACGCTGAGCTACGCCGCGCTCGATGCGCTGATGGATCGCATCGCCGCGTCGCTGCAGCGCGACGGCCTGCGGCCTGGGGACGCGATTGCGATCTGCGCGCAGGCCTCGCCGCGCTATGCCGCGGTGTTTCTCGGCGCGCTGCGCGCCGGCATCGCGGTCGCGCCGCTCGCGCCGTCGGTCACGCCCGAGAGTTTCGCGGCGATGCGCGGCGACGCGCAGGCGCGCTGGCTGTTCGCCGACGCGGCCGCGCTCGATGCGCTCGGCGGCGCCGGCAGCGCGGCCGACTGCATCGCGCTCGACGGCGTCGGCCCCGGTCTCTCTTTCGACGCCTGGCTGATGCCCGAAGGCGCGCGACCGACGCCGGTCGATGTACCGCCCGACGCGCCGTTCAACATCATCTATTCGTCCGGCACGACCGGGCTGCCGAAGGGCATCGTGCAGTCGCACGGCATGCGCTGGTCGCATGTCGCGCGCGGCGCGAACTATGGCTACGGCCCCGACGGCGTGACCTTGCTCGCGACACCGCTGTACTCGAACACGACGCTGGTCGTGTTCTTCCCGACGCTCGCGTACGGCGGCACGGTCGTGCTGATGGCGAAGTTCGATGCGGCGCAGTACCTGGCGCTCGCGCAGCGCCACCGCATCACGCACACGATGCTGGTGCCGGTGCAGTACCAGCGCATCATGGCGCTGCCGCAGTTCGATGCGCACGACCTGTCGAGCACGCAGTTCAAGTTCTGCACCAGCGCGCCGTTCGGCGCCGCGCTGAAGGCCGACGTGCTGAAGCGCTGGCCCGGTGGGCTGGTCGAGTTCTACGGCATGACCGAAGGCGGCGGCACCTGCATCCTGCTCGCGCACGCGCACCCGGACAAGCTGCACACCGTCGGCCAGCCGGCCGCGGGCCACGACATCCGCCTGATCGACGATGCCGGGCACGAGCTGCCGCCGGGCGCGACCGGCGAAGTCGTCGGCCATTCGGCGGGCATGATGACCGGCTACCACCGCCAGCCGGGCAAGACGCGCGAGGCCGAATGGTTCGACGCCGCCGGCAAGCGCTTCATCCGCACCGGCGACGTCGGCCGCTTCGACGCCGACGGCTTTCTCGTGCTGATGGACCGCAAGAAGGACATGGTCATCAGCGGCGGCTTCAACATCTACCCGAGCGATCTCGAGGCGGTGCTGCGCGAGCATCCGGCGGTCACCGACGCGGCGGTCGTCGGCGTGCCGTCGCTGCAATGGGGCGAGACCCCGATCGGGTTCGTCGTGCGGCGCGCCGACAGCAGCGCGAGCGACGCGGAGCTGCTGCAATGGCTGAACGCACGCGTCGGCAAGACGCAGCGGCTCGCGCGCCTGCAGTTCGTCGACGAGCTGCCGCGCAGCGCGATCGGCAAGGTGCTGAAGCGCGAGCTGCGCGACCAGCACGTTGCCAGCGGGCAGGACCCGCGCTGAGCACGATGGAAGCGGCCGCGCTATAACGGCGCATGACCGACACGACCGTTCCCGTCACCTACCACCCGCTCGGCGCGAGCGGCCTGAAAGTCTCGAAGCTCTGGCTCGGCACGATGATGTTCGGCGACCAGACCGATGCCGCCGAGGCGGCGAGCATCGTGGCCGCCTCGCGCGACGCGGGCCTGAACGCGATCGACACCGCCGATGTGTATGCCGGCGGCGAGTCCGAGCGCATCACCGGCCGGCTGATCGCTGCCGACCGCGAACGCTGGGTCCTCGCGACCAAGCTCGCGAACCCGATGGGCCCGGGGCCGAACGATCGTGGCCTGTCGCGCCGCCACATCCTGAGCGCCGTCGACGCGAGCCTGCGGCGCCTCGGCACCGACTGGGTCGACGTGCTGTACCTGCACCGCGAGGACCCGAGCACGCCGCTCGACGAAACGCTGGCCGCGGTCGCGCAGCTGATCGAGCGCGGCAAGGTGCATCACTTCGGGCTGTCGAACTTTCGCGCCTGGCGCATCGCGCGGGTCGCCGAGATGTGCCGCGCGATGGCGATCGCGCCGCCGATCGTCTGCCAGCCGCCGTACAACGCGATGTCGCGCCAGATCGAGACCGAGCTGCTGCCGTGCTGTGCGCACTACGGCCTCGGCGCGGTCGTCTACAGCCCGCTCGCGCGCGGCGTGCTCAGCGGCAAGTACCGGCCCGGCGCGGCGCCGCCCGAAGGCTCGCGCGCGGCACGCAACGACCCGCGCATCATGCAGACCGAGTTCCGCCCCGAATCGCTCGCGCTCGCGACCCGGATGGCCGAGCACGCGCGCTCGCGCGGCCTGACGCCGACACAGCTGGCGCTCGGCTGGGTCTGGAACAACACGCTGGTGAACGGCGTGATCGGCGGGCCGAAGACGCTCACGCAGTGGCGCGACTACCTCGGCGCGCTCGACACGCCGTTCGATGCGGCCGACGAAGAATTCGTCAGCGCGCTCGTCAGCACCGGGCACGCGTCGACGCCCGGCTACAACGACCCGCAGTACCCGGTCACGGGGCGCGTGCCGCGCAGCGGTTGAATCAGCGCCGCGCGGCACCCGCCTCGTGGCCGGAACGCGTCTGCGCGTCGAGGCCGCGATCGGGGGATTCGGCGACCTGCGTTTCGCCCGCACCGACCTCGATCAGTTCCTCGATCGTCAGGTGGCCGTAGCCCTGCGCGCGGGTCGCGTTGAAGCGGCGCGCGATGGCCGCGACGCGCTGTGCCTGTTCGGGCTTCGGGGCGCGCACGACGAGGAAACTGTGGCCCTTCTCGGCCAGCTCGCGATGCGCCTTCACGAGGTTCAGCTCCTGGCCGATGCCGGCCAGCACGCCGGCCTGCTCGATGTCGATCTCGGCCTGGCGCTTCATCTGCGCGGGCGAGTAGTGCACCACGTCGGCGGCCGGGAAGCCGGCGCGCAGCAGCGCGGTCAGCGCGTGCTGCGCATCGTCGTCGCTCGGCAACGCGACGATGACATGGCCGACGGGCTTGAAGACACCGTACGCGGCGGGGCGGTCGGTCGGGTTCATGCGCACTCCTCGATGACGAGCCCTCCGGCTCGAATGTCCCATCGTCGGCGGTGCGCGCCGCCGCGTCACTCGGCCGACCGAGCATTCGCGCGTCGGCGTGCGCCTACACGGCGGCGGCGTATCCGCTGGCGCCAGCCGGCGACGCGTGCGCCGATCGCGGTGCCGGCGTCGACTCAGCGCGAGGTCGCCGCCTTCGGGAACACCGCCGCGCGCCAGCCGCGGCGCTCGAACGGCCGCCATTGCCCTTCGGGCTGCGCGAGTCGCTCGGCCACCGCATACAGCACCGCCGGATGCACCGCCATGCCGATGTGGCTGCTGACGACCTCGATGCTCTCGGTGTTGGGGCTCGCGGCCTCGAGGCTGCTCTGCCACGCGACGACGCCGTCGCTGCGGCTGTAGATCGAGGTCGTCGGCACAAGGGGCGCTTGCGTGACCTGCTTCCAGCGCCGCGGATCGACCGAACTTTTGCCGCTGGTGAACTCATAGACGCGCCAAGCGTTGCTGGCGCGCGGATGACCGGTCACCGGGCTGCCCAGCGTGATCACACTGCGCACCGCGTCGGGCCGCCGCGCCGCGAGCAGCCGCGCGTACGCACCGCCCAGGCTCTGGCCGATCAGGCTGAGCTTGCGGCCGGTCTGCGCATGCAGTCGGTCGATCGTCGCGAGCATCGCTTCCTCGACACCGGGCCGCGGGCCGTAGTTGCGGCCCAGGCCCCAGCCGTGGACCGCGTAGCCGCGCCGCGCCAGGAAGTCGCGCAGCAACTTCGTCGACGCGTCGCTCGCGACCAGGCCCGGCAGCACCAGCACCGGGTGGCCGTCGCCGCGTGGCGCGAGGCGCAGCCACGGCAGCGCGGCGATGCCGGCCGCGAACTCCCAGCTCGCACGCAGCTCCAGCAGTTGCAGCAGCCGCGAGGGCGGCGCGATGCGCTCGGCGTGGTGGGTTCGGGTCGTCATGCGAGGGTCTCCGTGGCTTGTTGTCGGTGATGCGTCGAAGCGCTCAGCGCAGGTACTTCGAGCGCAGGTAGTTCAGGTAGTCGCGCGCGTCGCCGACGACGTACGGCGACAGGAAGGTCAGCGTGTAGTACGCCGCGAGCGCCGGCTCGGCGTGCGGCTGCGGGCCGCGCTTCGGCGTCAGGCGCCGGAAGCTGAACCAGCAGGTCGTCGAGAACACGATCTGCAGCGCGAGCATCTCGACCTCTTCGTCGCCGGCCTCGATCACGCCCGCGTCCTTCAGCCCGGCGCACAGGCCCTTCGCGGCGAGCAGGTTGTGCGCGGTCAGCGCCTGCGCGCGCGCCTCGAGCTCGGGGTACTCGCTCAGCAGGTAGGCCACGTCGCGATAGACGAAGCGGTATTCGTTGATCGCCTCGAAGATCAGGTGCAGCGAGAGCCAGAGATCGTCGATCGCGCAGACGCTCGCGGCGGCGTCCATGCAGGCCGCGAGCCGTTCCTCGAAGCGGCGGAACAGGCCGGCAACGATCAGCTGCTTGGCCTTGAAGTGGTAATGCAGGTTGCCCGGGCTGATGCCGAGCTCGGCGGCGATGCGGTGCGTCGAGACGGCGGCCAGGCCGTCGGCGTTGAACAGCGCGAGGCTGGCCTCGAGGATGCGGTCACGCGTGCGCGTCGCGGGTGCCGTCATGGCGCGAGGATCACGACACTGGGCTCAGCGCTTGCGCGGCGGCGCCTTCGGGCGGCGCGCCTCGGCCGGCAGCCGGGCCCGCAGCGCGGCGACTTCGGCGCGCAGCGCGGCGACCTCGTCGCCGAGCGCCTGCAGCGCGTCGATCGTCGGCATGCCCATGCGCTCGAGCGCGCTGCCGACGCGCTGGTCGAACACCGCCTCGAACTTGCGCAGCCCCAGCTCCTCTTGCGCGAGCTTGGCGGCGGCCGTGTCGCGCTTGACCAGCCCCGACCAGCCGGCACCCGGCTCGATGCCGAGGATCGCCTCGAACACGCGGCTCTGGTGCTGCACGACGTCGTCGCGGACCTTGCCGAGCGCCTTCAGGCCGGCGCGCAGCGGGCTCGCTTTCGTGGCGGCGTGTTCGGTGGCAGCCGGCTCGGCTACGGCCGTGCGCTTGCGCGGCGCGGCGCGCTTCGTTTTCGTGACCATCGTGCGTTCCTTCGTTCGAGATGATCGCAGATGAACCAAGGGCCTTCGCTCGCGCGAAGGCCCTCGTATTCACCGATGCGAGTTCGCGAAGATCAGGCTCGGGCCTTGACCGTGCGCACGGCCTTCTTCGCGACGCGCTTCGCCGCGCGCTTCGCGGTCACGACGACCTGCTCGACTTCCGCTTCGGCACCGCTCACGCGCGCCGACAGGCGCTTCGTGCCGGCGACCGCACGCTTCGCGATCTCGAGCGAGACCTGCGCAGCCGGCAGCGACAGCTGGCCGACGGCGGTCAGCGCCTTCGTGTTGAAGGCGCTCTCGACGCGTTCGGCCGTCGCGCTGGCACGCTGGATGCCGCCGTTGACGCCGCCGGCGAGCAGCTCGATCGCCTGCTCGGCACGGCCGGTGCCGGCGTTGATGCCGCCGACGACTGCGTGCGCGAGCTTCGTCTGCAGCTCGATCAGGCTGGCCTTGACCGCGTCGCTGACGAGCGGCAGCGCGCGGCTGTGGACGAACGACGCATAGCGCGTATTGACGCCGCCGACGAGACGCTGCGCGCCGCTGCGGTACGCGCCGACGACGATCTTGCCGGCCTGGCTGTACTGGCCGACGACATGCTGGGCGACCGAGCTGAGGGATGGGGTGGACATGGGAGATCTCCGGTGGGTGTTGACGAGATGACCGGATGATCCGCGCGAAGGCCTAGGCCTTGAAAGCTAGAAGCTCGCGATAGTTAGGTCGTTTGCCCTAGGGCCTCCAGATCGCGCAGGTCGCGCCCGCGCGTTTCGATGCAGAAGCGCCAGACCAGCACCAGCGCCACCAGCACCGGCACCAGAATCGCCAGTGCCGCGACGAACAGCGCCGGCACGAGCCCGAGCAGGCTCAGCAGCTGCGCCATCAGCCCGCCGCCCTTGGTGCAGGCCGCGACCCAGCCGGTCGCGCGGCCGCGGATGTTCAGCGGGTAGCTCTCGGCCGCGTACGGCAGCAGCATCGCGACGATCGCGTTGATACCGACGATCAGCAGCGCGATCGGCCAGACCGGGCTCGCGTTCGCGGCGGTCGAGAGCTCGAGCTGGATCAGCCCGAGCAGGCCCAGGCCGGTCAGCACGATCGCGCCGAGCAGCGCGCCCTTGCTGCTCCAGCGGCTGTACAGGAACGCAGCGACGAACACGGTCGGGATCGCGATCAGCGCCGAGGCCGCGAGCAGCGAACTCGAGATCGCCATGCTGTAGCCCTTCTCGACCAGGTGCACCGGCATCCACAGCAGCAGGCCGAAGTTGATCAGGCCCCAGGCGACCGCGGTGATGCTCAGCGCCCAGGTGCGGGCGGCCAGGCCGTGCACGGCGATCGGCATCGCGACCCGCGGCACGGCGATCGCGCCCGCGTGGGCATGCAGCACGCAGCCGAAACTGCGCAGCGTCTCGTTCGCCTCGGCGATGCGGCCGCGCGCGACCAGGTACTTCGGGGATTCGGGAATGAACGCGTTCAGGAAGATCAGCACCAGCCCCGTCGGCAGGTTCAGGAACCACAGAACGCGCCAGCTCAGCAGCGGCTCGAGCCAGGCCGCGAAGCCGCTCGCCGCGAGGTAGCCGCCGACCGCGCCGAGCCCGCCGACCAGCACCAGCACCCAGCCACGGTGCTTCGACGGCATCGTCTCGGCGAGCAGTGCATAGGTCACCGGCAACATGCCGCCGGCGGCCGCGCCCATCAGGAAGCACATGCCGACGTTCCACCACAGCGACGGCATCGACCCGCAGATCGCGGTGCCGACGAACATCACCGCGCTGAGCAGGATCGACGCGCGCCGCCCGTACAGGTCGGCGAGCCAGCCCCAGACGACCGAACCGACGACCGTGCCGCACAGCGCGGCGAACGGCAGCCACGCGACCGTCGTCTTCGGCACCGCGTACTCGGCCGCCATGCCGGGCAGCACGAAGCCCAGGCTCGCGGGCTTCATCACGTCGATCACGAGCGCGATCGTCAGCACGACCATCAGGCGCCAGTGCGCCGGGCTCAGCGGCGCGTCCTCGGGGGCGGACACGTCGAGCGTCGACACCGCCGCGGCGTCGCGCCCGCTCGGCGCCTTCGGCAGCAAGCCATAGGCCGCGACCGCGAGGCCGACGATGATCAGTCCCATGCCCCAGACCATCTCGGCGTCCATTGGCATGTCGGCGAGGTGAAAGCCGTTGTCGCGCCCCATCCAGTACATCGGCAGGTGCAGCACCACGCCGGCGGTCACGGCAAGGCAGCCGAGCACGAAGGCCCACAGGTGCGGGCGGTCGGCGAGAACGCGGGTCGGGGTCATCGTGGGCAGGCAGCAGCAGCGCGAAACCGCGCACGATACCCGATGTGCGCGGCGCTCAGGGCCGCACGGCCGGCGCGTCGACGCGCATGCCGGCCGCACGCCGCGCGAGGTAGAGCTCGAGCTCGACCAGCTCGGGTGCACCGTAGGCGAACGGCTCGGCGCGCACGCCGGCCATGCAGCTGCGCAGCCGGCGTTGCAACGAACCCATGCCCTGCCACTCGAGGCGATAGAGCGGGTAGCCGGTCGGGTGCGCCTGCGGGATCGTGCTGCCGGCCAGGCGCTGGCCGGCGTGCGCGTCGTGACACTGAGCGCACGCGAAGTCGAGCTGGCCCATGCGCTGCGTGAACAGCTGCGCCCCGCGCTCGAGCGCGGGGCGCAGACGCGGATCGCGAGGTGGCGCGATCGGCAGGCCGCGCGACTGCAGCGCGACGAAGCTCTCGATGCCGAGCTGGTCCTCGTTCTCGGTCGCGAACGGCGCGGCCTGCTGGCGCTCCACGCGGCACTGGTTGATGCGCTGGCGCAGGTCGATCGGGCGCTGCAGCGCGGCATCGAAGGCCGGATAGCGCGCCGCGACGCCGCGCATCGACACGGCCGCGGCGCCGTGGCAGCTCGCGCACGACCGGCCGCTCGCGCCGGCGCCGCGCTCCCACAGCGCCGCACCGCCCTGCACCCACAGCATCGCCGGGTTCGCCGCATCGTCGCGCTGCATCGCCTGGAGCTGCGGCGTCATGAAGTCGAAGCCGGAACGGCGCGGGTCGGGCGGCGCGTCGGTCGCTGCGACTGCGAGCCGCATGCACGCGAGCAGTGCCCACACCGCGAGCGTGCCCCGCTTCATGTGACGGCCAGGTTCACGCTCTCGGTCTGCGCGAAGCCGTTGTCGCCCTGCCAGCTGAAGCGCAGCACACCGCTCCCGGTCGCGATCGTGAAGAACGAGATGTAGGGGTTGGCGGCGATGGCCGGGAACAGCTCGGCGCTGAAGACCTCCACGTCGTCGCGGCCGTCGAAGTAGTGGCAGCTGAGGCGGCGGATGATGTTGCGCGGCACGATCGCACCGTTCTCGCCGGCGCGGTAGCCGGTCTCCATCGGGTGCGCGACCAGCGTGCGGATCTCGATGATCTCGCCGCGCCGCGCGGTCTTCGGCATCGTGATCAGCGCGCGTGCCATCGGGTGTTCATCTTCAGGACTCGACGCAGGCCGCGAGCGTGACGATCACGTCGACGCTGTGGGACCAGCACGAGCCGTCGCTCAGCTTCGCGACCGCAACGAGCTGCTGCGAGGTTGCAAGGCGAATCCGCGTCGCGACCGTCGCGCGCCCGGCGCGCGGGCCGAGGCGGAAGACCGCGACATCGCGTTGCGGGTTGCGTTCGTTGAACACCGCGATCGCCGTGACGTGATCCGACTCGGTCATCGCGCTGTCGACGCTGACGCCGATCGGCACCACGTTGCCGTTCTCGACCAGCGGCGCGATGTCGAGCCGCACCCGGCCCGCACGCACCGGCGCGCCGCCGGCGAAGGCCGCGATCGCGGCCGCGAGGTCGTCGGC